>JAYVLL010000050.1:0-4670 GCA_043759495.1 Candidatus Altimarinota bacterium | reverse complement strand
TTCCACTCTCATCCGACTTTTCGCACAGTCCGAACTTGTCCGATATACTTATCGACTCCTTGTGGGGTATCTGGTTCATCTGATACCAGGAATCTCGGGAGGAGAAATGCAAAAAAAAGACTACTGATAACAAATATCACTCCCTGGAGGATCGTAAATGTCGTCGCATGCGTCATGGAGACGGTGATCGCTACGATAGCACAGGCAAGGGCAAGTGAGAGTCCATAGAAGGTGACTGTCAGTATCTCGATGATGATGAAGAGTATCGCGAATGCGATCCAGATGGAGAGTGGAGACATAGGGAATTATTAATTATTAATTATTTTGTCATTCCGAGCGAAGCGGAGGAATCGCTTTGATTCTAACTTATGAGGATAAATTTCATGAGAGATCTTCCCATGTTGGATTTATGGTTTTTATGAGCTCTTCTTTTTTCTGTCTGTTCCAGTCTTTGAGTTCTTTTTCACGTTCGATAGCATTATATACGTATTTGGTAGATTCGAAATACACGAGTTTCTTACAGTGATATTTTTTAGAGAATCATTCTATTTTTCACTCTTTATGCTCCTGCATTCTTCTTACTAGGTTATTCGTCATACCGATATAGAGAGCTCCTGAGTCACTTGCAATGATGTAAGTAAAAAATTGGTAATCTGACATCGTACGATGATTTTGAAAGGGATTCCTACGGAATGACAAGAAGGGAAGGTAACTCTAGTCAGAAAGTTCAACTGAGCTTATTCACCATTAACAATTAAGAATTCTTTCCGAAGATCTTCGACACCCCCGCAAGGATATCTGAGTCGAGGATGTATTTCGTATTCTGACTGAGGGCTCACTCGATCACTTTCAGTTGTTCCTTCGTGACAGCGGCTCACTTGAAGAATTTCTCAGCGGCATTCGACTCGAGCTCGAGAGACTTCGCTGTCGCCTCTGCGATCGCGACCTTGGCATTGGCTTCTCACTGAGCCTGGAGGATCTGAGACTCTTTTTTTCACTCGGCCTGGAGGATCTGTGACTGCTTATCTCACTCGCTCTTCGTGATGAGCGCCACCTTGTACCCCTCAGCTTCGAGGATCTGAGCTCGTTTCTCACGCTCGGCCTTCATCTGCTTGCTCATGGCATTCTGGATATCATCGGGTGGATCCAGACGCTTGATCTCGACTCGGAGCACCTTGATTCACCATTTCCCGGTCTCGCGATCGAGGGATTCGAGGAGTCTGATATTGATCGACTCTCGATTCGAGAGGGTCTCATCGAGGGACATCGTTCCGAGAACACTGCGGAGATTGGTCTGAGCGAGGTTCACAACCGCCATGAAGACATTATTGATATCGTATATTGCCTGGACTGGATCGACGATCTGAACATATATGACTCCATCGACGGCCATTCCGACATTGTCCCGGGTGATGATCTGTTGTTCAGGAACCGTGACGACCTGTTCTCGGATATCGACCTTTCGGGCAGACTGGATCCCTGGTATGAGGAAAAATATCCCAGGCCCGACCGTATCCGTATATCGACCGAACCATTCTCTGAGTCCGACCTCACCCTGTGTGATCTTGCGGATCGACATCGGTATGAGTATCGCGAGGACTACGAGAAGGAAAATAATATATCCTGGCATATTATGGGTTGATAAAAATATAAAAACACTATAATCCTATCCTATTCGTTCGAAAAAGCAAAAAAAACATTTCACATATAATCATACTATGATCAATATCGTCGCAATCGGTGGTGGAGCAGGAACATTCAATGTTCTCTATGGAATTAAAAGAAATCTAGAATTCAATATCACAGCGATTATCTCTGTAGCTGATAATGGTGGAACTACGGGTGCAATCAGAGATAAGTATGGGATACTTCCACCAGGAGATATGCGCCGAGCGATAGCTGCCCTCGCAAAAAATACCGAGATGGTGCGTAGACTTTTCGAATATAGTTTCAAAGATGAGGAAGGTGTCATCGGTGGGAATAAGATCGGAAACATCCTCCTCACAGCACTAGTAGATATCACTGGTGATTTCGAAACAGCGGTCAATACACTCTCCGAGATGTTCGATGTACGAGGACGCATCATACCAGTGACGACTGAAGACGTGACTCTAGCTGTGAAGTTCGAAGATGGCACGATCGTCATCGGAGAGAAAAATATCGATGTATCAGAAAAAAATAATTTTGCTCGATCACACAATCTCGATCAGAATATCGTCGATGCCTGGCTCGAGTGAAATCCGGGAACTCTGAATCCTCGAGCACGAGAAGCCCTCATGAATGCTGACTATATCGTCATCGGACCTGGAGATCTCTATACGAGTATCGTTCCGAATCTTCTCTCGTGTGGGATGAGGGAGGTGCTCGACGCGAGCAATGCAAAGCTCATCTATGTATGCAATGCGATGACGAAACGAGGTGAGACGACGAATATGGAAGTGATAGACTTTATCGATACGATCGAACGATATATAGATCCAGGAAAGCTCGACTATGTCATCGTGAATAATGGAACGATAGCAGATGAGATCGTTACAAAATATAAAGAAGAGGAGAATAAAAAACCTCTGAAAATAAAAGATCCGACGCTCTTTCTCGGTAAATCCTATAAACTCATCGAGCGAGATATCGTGAATGACGATGACTACGTTCGACATGATCCGATAAAGCTCGGAAAAATCCTCGAAGACATCGTCGGAGGATGGATACGGTAGACTGTCATCAGTTGTAATCTATTTTGTCATTCTCGCATGCGAGAATCTAAAATCAGAAGAAGATTCCGGCATAAAGCCGGAATGACAATACTGATCTGATTCAAACAAGTTTACTATATCTCATCCGATTCTACTTTTCTTTCGCCCATAACATGTCCAATACCCCCCCCCCATAATTCCGATACAAGGGTCATAGAAGTCTCATCATTCGAGTTTGCAACCCTTCCTCAATGCCCTGACGTCATCCAGAAGACAGAAACAAAAACATGTAATGTTCTACTTCCAGAATCGAGGAATCACTGAGATATCCCTGTTCTCAGTCAAGAAGAACTTTCTGAGGCAATTCGACAGTATGCATTCGAGTTTTTTGTACATCGATTTATAGAGGTAAATCTGATGGTGCACCATGTATGAGTAAGTATAGATGAGAAACAATGCTATCATTCTGGATATTCGATACAGAGCTGGGCTGGTACTTGTTCTGTGGAAATATTTCCTGATCTGAACGGATTCCAAAAAAGAGCAGAATATCTCAAATGAGCATGAACTCCTCCGATGAAGAATAATTGAGAATATGATATCCTCATCGCCTATTTTGATTTCGATTTTTTTCTAAAAGACGTAGTACCATTTCTCGAGCAATTCGTAGAGTGATTTGGACAGCAGATTACTGATCAGAATATTGCGGAGTATCTCCGATATTTTATTCGAAAAGGCGCTATAGCTAAGTTACCCATACAATATGCGAGTAGCACTCATCCGAGATCTGTATCGAAAAAGATACTCACTGAAGCGCAGAAACATATAAAAAAACCCAAAATAGAAGTGAAAAAAAGAAAGAAATAGGAGGAATTTGGTCTATAGTTCATATGTAGCAGATACTTCGTACCTCAGAGAAAATCGGAATTACTCTAACTCTCTGTCCGAATAATCTC
This sequence comes from Candidatus Altimarinota bacterium, assembly GCA_043759495.1. Lineage (GTDB taxonomy): Bacteria > Patescibacteriota > Gracilibacteria > BD1-5 > UBA2023 > STC-74. The sequence continues at coordinate 1,021 of JAYVLL010000050.1, read as the reverse complement.
CCCACTCCCCCCATCGATACTATAATGCTCTCAGAGGAGTATTTTTGCTCCGTCTGATACGATCACCACCGGAATTCATGATTCTCGTGCGAGGATCGAGAGGTGTGAGAGGAGTCCGCCATTTTTCGAGATGATGCCATCGATCTGAGAGAAGTACTGGTAAAGATCTGGAGAAAGATATTCTGTGAAGAGGATTCTCGGTCGAGGAGATGACTCGATAGAGTGCATATCGACCAATATTCCTATTACTTTCCCTGACGAGACGCCGAGATTCACCTGTTCCACTCGTAGATAATGTCGCGTGATCGAAGATGGAAGCGTATACATGCAATCGGATTCGAATTGTTTTCTTCATTCAATCGCGGTTGTCTCGGAGAGATCTCATGCGAGACATGCATCGATCGAGTGGAAGTAGATATTTCGAGAATTATGAAATCCATATTTCTCTGCGAGCCTGAGAAGGTGAGTTCGAATATTCGAGAGATTTCTCACCATGAGGATGCGCCCATATTCTCGGTATCGATCCGCGAGAACCGCAATATCGATAAATTTTTGGAGAATTCCTTGTTTCCACTTGGGAACAGTAGCGAACCACTCACGAAGGGATTCATTCGGTTCTGCCTTTCGACCGAGTGAAGTGGAAAACGGAGACTCATCGGCGATATCGAACGAATTTCCGATACATCACTGATCGTATCCCGCGGGAAGACTACTCAGAATCGATTCCCTACTGAGCGATTCGAGTGTGAGGGCATCGGCAAGTCTGGATTGCTCTCTCCCAAGGAGAGTTCTGAGCTTCTCGATTGCAGTTGCAGTACCGAGGTTAACGAGAAAAATCGTTTCATAATCATCGAGAAACTGATCCAGTGCTTCGGGGAGATCTTTTGGTGGTGAAGTTTCTGTAAGTTTCACTAAAATCTGCTCTCCATATTTTTGTACATCGACGCCACGAGCCAGAGAATAGAGATTCCTCAGTGTTGTCCAGAGTCACTTCCATGAAGCAAATCTTGGTGTATAATTC
>JAYVLL010000049.1:0-3211 GCA_043759495.1 Candidatus Altimarinota bacterium | reverse complement strand
CCGAGGATATGATATCGCCCGCGATAGACTCCCGTTCGGTCGATCGAGAGCATATCGAGATAGTCCTCGACCACACAGAGGAGATGATCATCGCGCTTCGTGTCAGCACAGATGGAACAGGTCGGATGCTCGATATCCGTCATCCCATGACAGATCGTACACTCGCGGACCTTCTCATGGACATCGCTCAGTGCCTTGGCGAAGTTTTTCACATAGGCACTATTCGCTTTGAGCAAAAAAAAGGCGAGCTTTGCTGCTGTCTTATCACCAATTCCTGGGAGATAGTGGATCATATCGATCAGTCGCTTGAGGGCTTCGGGCATCCTTAGAGCTAAAAAGTAAAAGAGAATCTATAAAAAATATTTCCAATCTTTTATCTTTTATCTTTTATCTTTTATCTTTTATCTTTTATCTTTTATCTTTTATCTTTTATCTCCCTCACCTATTCATTCATCGAGATAATCTCATCTTTCAAAACGAGAAATATTGGTTGTTCGACATTTTCCATCTTCAGTATGAGTGGGGAATCCATAATCGTACCGATAGATTGTCATTCTGCGACACGGATATCGAGGAGATTTTCCTGGAAGAGGAGCTCACGATTCGCGACTTGGAGCGTACGGATATTGTAGCCTTTTGTTGCATTCTGATTCAGCACCCAGACATAGTAGATCCCGAGGAGCGCGATCATCACGATGGCGAGGATATAGGTCTGAGTGAATGACAGTCGATAATACTCTCGTGCAGCCTTTCTCTCTGAGAAAAACGGGATATGTCATTTCTTGGCGACGAGGACGTTGGCATTCATAAGTGGAAAGGTTCTTGGTTCTTGGTTCTTGGTTCTTGGTTCTTGGTTCTTGGTTCTTGGTTCTTATTAATTAAGAATTAATAATTAATAATCAATCATCATTAATACGTTCTTTCTATGACTCGCATCTTTGCACTTCGACTTCGAGGATTTCTGTCTATTTCTGCATCTGTAGGGATAATCGGTTTTTTCGTGTATTTTCGGAAGTGTGACTTCTCTCGTATCTGTCCTGTGAGTTCATCGATACGGTCTTCGAGATATGGGGCAAATATATTTTTTACCAGACGATCTTCGAGTGAGTGAAATGTGATCACGAGGATTTTTCAACCGATACTAAGCAGTGAGAGTGCTTGTTTGAGTGAAGACTCTATATTTTCGAATTCTTCATTCAGTGCGATTCGCAGTGCCTGGAAGACTCGCATCGGGGATTTCTTATCGAAGCTCGACTGTTCGATGAGAGCGAGGAGCTTGTGGGTGGTATCTATCGGTGTAATGGCCCGTTGTTGCACGATCGCCTGTGCGATGAACCAGGATTTCTTCTCTTCGCCATAGAGGGTAAATATACGAGTGAGTTCTCGTACATCGAGCGTCATGACCAGATCCTGGACGGTTCGTCATCGACTCCGATCGAAACGCATATCGAGTGGCCCATCGAAGCGCAGTGAGAATCCTCGATCCGCTCGGTCATAGTGGACGCTACTCACTCAGAGATCATAGAGGATATAGTCTATCGACTCTATGCCGAGCCCTGATAGCTCTGGAGCGAGTCCAGCGAAACTCGAGTGGATATAGTGACATGTAGGCTTGAGTGGACTCTCTTCCATGTATTTTCGAGCGACTTCGAGATTCTCACCATCTCGGTCGAATCCGATGAATGTATCACCAGATTCCTGTAAATTCACTAACATTCGTGAATGTCAACCCAATCAGAGTGTGGCATCTACGACGATATGTTTTTTTGTATGAGCGGCATATATATCCCTCACTTCCTCGAAGAGGACGGGATCATGGAGTGTATTCACGGTCACAGATTTTATCTTGGTACATATTCGAATTTAGTCTATTTCTTGCTTTTGTCAAAAGAAAAACCGTAAAAAGAACGCCCATAAAAATGATAGATACGCTCTCAGATTGAGAAATACACTTTTTTTTCACAGATTTCTCACAAAAATATACCAAATATCTCACGATGTTGCCATGAGAAATCATGAGACATCTGCTCGTATATTCATTCTAGTTCAGGAACACGCATCTTTTTTCATATAGTATGAGCACGTTGGTAGTATGAGATAGTTGTTCGGAAAATGTGAAAAAGTGATTTTTCATTTTGAAAAAGAGTGCTTTTTTTTATAATCGGCGCATGCCTTGATTCAAAACAAAAAAGCTCGTACACACTCCAGCCCCACAAGTGGTTACAAAAACGGAAAAACCGAAGAATACCTATCGTATCATCCGTTGGATTTTTGTCGTACTGATATGACTCTCGAGCACAGCATTTGCAGCGATTTTTCTGATAAATATCAATGCGAATAATGCCAAATATGGATCCGAACATTTCCTCCCGATCATATGAGGCGACTTCCTCTCACTCAAAAAAGAATGAACACTCAATATCCTCATAGCCGGTATCTGATGACAGGGCCATGAGTGAAGCGATCTCACGGACTCGATCATGCTCGCATCCCTGAATGGAGAAGATAAGCGAGTCACGCTCCTCTCGATCCCTCGCGATCTCTATGTCTCCTATCCTGAGTGAAAGTGAGCTGGACGTATCAATGGACTCTATGGTCTCTGAAAGGCGAACAAAGTTGGAGTCAAGTACCTCGCTGACAAAGTATCAGAGATTACGGGTCAGACGATCGATCACTATGTGATCATCGACTTCACAGGATTCAAGAAGATTATCGATGTCCTCGGAGGGATCGAGATCGATGTTCCCGAAGATCTCCTCGATCGTGAGTATCCAGATAATAACTGGTGATATGAAGTACTCAGCATCAAGAAGTGACTCCAATTCATGGATGGAACCACTGCACTGAAATATTCTCGCAGTCGACATTCTACGAGTGACTTCGATCGATCCAATAGGCAACAACTCGTGATAAAGGCTATCAAAAAAACACTCTTCAGTACTGATACCGCGACCAGTCCGAAAAAGATCAGTGCAATATTTTCGACAGTGATGGATCATCTGGATACAGATATGAGCCTCGCGACCATGGCCGATACGATCTTCTCATATCGTGCTATCGCGGAGGATGCGATCAGCATACACACGCTGAATAATGAATGCATCTCCATCAAGCAGTGTATGACCTGAGCATTCCTCTACTCACCGAGTCGAGACCTCTTCGATGGAGCGTCAGTCATCATCCCAGAGAATGCACGGATCAATAAGCTCAG
>JAYVLL010000048.1:0-7690 GCA_043759495.1 Candidatus Altimarinota bacterium | reverse complement strand
CGGGACGGGGAGATTTCCTGTTTCAGAGAATCCTCAGTCTTCCGCTTCGCTTCAGACAGCTCCTTTCAAAAAGGAGCCTTTTCGAGTACTTCTTCTCGACTCATCGGATAATACTCATTCGCTACTGTCTCATTGTATCCAAAAGGACTCATAGAAGCTCCGAAGAACTCCCCCCATTCTTTATCATTCATCATCTTCTCGATAATCTTCGGAACGAGCTCTTCATATTCTTCTTTGGTATATTGCTTATTCAGGATACAGTAGGAAGCATTTCGGAGTCAGGTGCAGAGGAAACAATTATTCGACCATGAAACATGATCAGAGTAGTAGAGTCTATTTCCCCATGATCCAAAACCAAAAACAACAAAAGAAGGTTGCATAGCCGCATTGAGCTCATAACAATACTCACCTCAACCTCATACACTAGAAGTATCATAACAATCTTTTAAGTGTTCAGCGTGAGTACAATATTTCACATCTTCGCTTTCGTGAATACTGTAACAACATACACCATTTTTTACATTTTTTAATCCCGATCCGTATGAGTTCTCAAGGCTTACAGAAAGATGATATGGATAGACTTTTTCTTTTTGATACGAATATCGCCATGTTCTTATTTTTTCTTCCTTTTTTTCTGGAGAAAGATGATAAAATTCTTCAACATTTTTTTCATATGCTTCCGGTGTACAAACACTATTCTCAAAATAGTAAGATTCATTATAGACTGTATGGGAAAGAAAACAATGATGTGCGTTTTCTAGATCGACGACATAACGTGAATTATGCGAATCGTTGCATCCCCATCAAAATGCAATATTATGACAATTATTACAATCCAAACATTCATAGCAATTTGATGAATTAACACGAACTTCACTTATGTCGACTGAGTCTTGTACACGATCACAGTTATTCGCATAGAAACAACTTTCTAAACTTGAGACATCAAATGTGAGATAACAATTTTTGAGATTACTTGAATAGTTTGCATATTCAGAGTTTTCAAGGTTTGCATTGAGTAGAGATGGCTTCGGGATCTCTCGCATCAATTCTCCAAACTGCTCAAAAGCTGATCGAGCAAAATCAAACTCTCTTCCATATTTCATGGGATTCCAAGAATCACTCCACCAGTAGTCCTGATGATACACTGTATAGGGTTTGTCTGGAGAGTATATTGAGATGATATCCTTTCCAGTAGCATCACACTTCCGCTTATAGAGTTTTCGTTCATTTCGAAATGAAAGTCGTCTCTGTTGTCGACAGTCAGGACAGAGTGTCGGAGGAGGGATGAGGAAGGGCACGTTCCTTTTGAAAAGAGTTGTCTGAGCTTGCGAAGACGGAGGATTTTCTGTATTTCATCTCTGGAAATCCTCCGCCTCCTCTGTCGGCACCTCCTTTCAAAAGGAGGCTATCGGAAATGCAGGACTCACTTTTGCATAGAACTCCATATCTCGATCGGTGATAGGGAAGTCCGCTGAACACTGTCGACACTTCCTCTGTTCTACGAGATGTTCGGAGGGGGGAATGGGATACATATTTCTAATAATTCATATAGATCTTCGTCCTTTCGATATATCGTACATCTGGATGTTTTCGTGGAATAGGGAGCGAGTGTTTTCTATAGAATTCGAGCTCACTTCGCATTATCCGAAATGGCTTCTTGCTCACTTCACACTCGATTGCCCAAGCAAGGATATCATCAGGAATTTTCGAGATGTCATCGGGAAGCTTCTCTGCTGGGATGATTTTTTCGACTTTCGGAAATGGAGATTCATAGTCTGACCAGTTGAATGTAGGTCAATGAAGGAAGGTTTCAGATTCCCCTCCTCAGTGAGGAGGGGTGAGAGGAGGTGTGTTATCCTGCACACCCATCCCAACCTCCCCTATCTTAGGGGAGGAGTCCGAACCGAGTACCTCTTCTTTTGTGAGAGGATACTTCACCATATTCATGGTCTGATTGTAGCCGAAGTGACTCAGGCGAGCTGGAAAGAATTCTCACCATTCTCAGGTTTTTCTCATATGTTCTATGATCTCTGGAATCAGTTTTTCGTATTCTCCTTTGGTATATTGCTGATTCAGTATGCAGTATTCTGCACTTCGGAGTCAGATACAACCGAAGCAGTTTCTCACATTACCCACGCAAAATGCTGAGTAATACAGGTCTGATACATTCTGCCAAGAATAGAGCGAAAAATAGCTCGAATTACAGGCTTCACCGATCACCATGGATTCATAGGAATGATCGAGTCTATCGCCCCAGAGATCGACATCCATAGCGAGTCGAACATCTCTGAGTCATCTACAATATCTGATATCCTCACTCTCATGTATAGTCCCAGAGAACGATACATTCTTCGACTCACGTACTTCATAGGATTCATATACACCCTCGGCTCAGATATTCTCTATAGGTTCATGCTTATATCCTGTCTTTCGGAGAAATTCCAGAAAGAGATTTTTCTGCGATTTGAGATCTTGACCCTGGAGTTCTTTGAGTTTTTCGAAGTACTCCTTTTCCTCATATTGCTCACCGAAGATCATATATTTCTGATTTTTCATATGATGACCACCATAGCAGTATTCGCATCCATCACAGTTATAGAGGAACATCGAGGATCGACAATTCTTCACATCGAAAGAGTGATGTGTCGCATAGCAGCTATATGCATTCGCGAGTTCATAACTTTCCTGACATTTCAGTATACCGATCGAGTCTATCGATGACGTGCTGACATAGAGATCGTTCGAGTAGTGGCAGTTCTCACATTCAGATGCATTGAAACAGAGATAGCAGTTCTTGAGACTATTGCAATTATCAGAATACATAGAGTTTTCCATTGATCTTCATATAGATTTTCCTGGCATCGGTACGAGCTTCTTGAGCTCTTCCCACTGTTCGAAAAACGGTCGGGAGAAATCATAATCTCTACCATATTGGAGCGCATCCCACTGATCAGAATACCAATAGTCACTCTCGTAGACAGGACATGGAGCATCAGGAGAAAAGAGGGAAATTATTTCTTTCCCAGTCGCATCACATTTTCGCTTATAGAGATTTTTCTCATTTCTCCATGCATATCGTCTCGTCTTTCGGCACTTCGGACAGTGCGTAGGAAAGGGAAGAGTGTACTGTATTCATGCGATGGCTGGAGAAAGACGAGTGAGGAAATCCTGATCGATATCGGTAATATCGAAAGATGATGAACAATGAGTACAGATGCGGGTTTCGAGAACTCTTTCAGACATAACTTAGAGTTGAGAGGTTAATAATTCACATGCCACTTGAGTCGATCGAGGTATCTCTGATCTGGATGACGCTTCGGAATGGGTAGAGCGTGTTTCCGATAGAATTCCAACTCTTGCTGAATAATCCGAAAGGGTTTCCCACTCACTTCACATTCGATCGCCCAGTTCAGGATATCACCTGGAACTTCCTTGATCGTATCTGGGAGTTTATTTGCTGGTATTATTTTTTCTACTTTTGGAAATGGAGCTTCGTATCCAGACCAGTTATATCATCCAGCAAAAGCTTCCTCTTTTGTGAGAGGCTTGAGAATCTGACATACAGTATCATCATAGCCAAGTGGAGAGAAATTTTTAGGAAAAAATTCTCACCATTCACCATCGAGCATCATCTTATCGATGATTTTTAATACGAGAATCTCCCATTCCTCTTTTGTATATTGTTTATTGAGAATACAGTACGACTCACCATGATGAAGTCAGACACACCCGAAACAATGATGCACACCATTTCGGCAATATGCAGAGTAGTAGAGGTGGGATACTTCATGGAAATTTCCCGCAGAGAAATAGATATCATGGGCATTATGGAATCCCTGATAACTCGAGTAGATTCTCGAAGCATGATGCCCGATACTCGTAGTATCCATGCAGAGATGGGCATCTGGAACCTGGAACTTCTGACTGTATCGTATATCTTCAGCTCAGCGTATATGACGAGAGAGGCTCACATTCTTACTCTCGATGATATTCTCACTTTCCCACACATTCTCACTTCCCGTATTTGGTAGGGGTATTTTTTTATAGGTTTCTCGATACAATGATTCAAACTGATTCTTTTGCTCAGAAATACTCAGCGTATATACTTCTTCTATTTTTTGATCAAACTCTGCCTGTGTATACGGGATATTGTATATACAGTATGTAGCATTCCGAAGACCAAAACACCCATAGCAATCCTGACATCCTATACAATCGATCAGAAAACGACATTCCTGAGAATTTTTCACATTATAGGCATACATGATGTTATAAGAATTATAAACCTCGATGCACTCATAACCATTCTCCACATTCATGATACCAAGACAGTCGATATTATTATGAGAGTCTACTACATCCACACTATAGTGAGTATTTTCTGACCCTTGTATGCTAAATGAGAGATAACAATTCTTGATCCAGGAACAAGCTCATGAATAGTCTGAATTCTCGATTCAGGGACCTATGCTCGCTCATGGAAGGGGAACAATTTCCATAAGTTCACGAAATTGCTCGAAAAAAGACCGTGAGAAATCATACTCTTTTCCATACCCTGTCGCATTCCAGGAGTCACTGTTCCATGCATCTACAGCGTAGATCGGATTGCGTGCATTCGGTGGAAAGAGTGAGATCATCTCATCTCCGGTGAGATCACACTGACGTTTATAGAGTTTTTTTTCATTTCTCCATGCGAGTCGAGAGTATTTGCGACATTCAGGACACATCTTCGGAAATGGCAACTCGAATCTTTGCCCAGCGATCATCGGTGCGAGTCGTGTGAGGAAATCCTGATCGATATCGGTAATATCGAAAGATGATGAACAATGAGTACAGATGCGGGTTTCGAGGATTTTCTCTTGCCAGATATGGAGTGGAGTCATGAAGCGATAATAATTCCCATCATTATCAGAAATAATACCTCTTTTGCAAGAAAAACTACAGTATCGGAGCACCGAACTCTTCGAGTTTCGAGAGTGTTTCCTGTTTTTTCACGACGGCTTGCCGTGCTTCTGCGAGGGAACGAGCATATTTCGAACGTGAGAGTGTATAGAGGCTCCTCAGATAGTCATGATCGACTGTCACATCGGCAACATAGCGTGTGCGTATCGAGAGAGGATCGCGGACTTGTCACTTCACGAGCATCTTCGCATAGGCCTCCCTGACTCAGAGATTCGCGAGGTCATAGGCTCAGACATAGGGATCGAGATGACTTGCCATATATTTCGCATCTTCAGCTGATATGCGGAATGATACGAGTGTACCGACATTTCCAAAGAGTGCGTGTCCGAGTGAGTCAGGGATTTGCCTGAGGAACTGGTGTGCGACAATGAGCCCGAGACCATACTTACGGGCTTCGGAGAGGATCTCAGAAAAAGTTTCTGTTGCAAAGTTCTGAAACTCATCGATATAGAGAAAGAAGGGAACTCGACTATTTTTATCGGTTCCAGTTCGTCCCATTGCCGTCTGATAGATCTTGGTCACGAGCATCGCCCCGAGAAACCCCATGATCTCCTCTTGGAGGCGTCATTTTGGGAGCTTGATGAGGAGGATTTTTTTCGTATCCATGATCTCTCTGAGATTGAGCTTATTCTCTGATGAAACGAAGATATTTTTCACCATATCGATCGAGAGGAGTTGTCCGACTTTATTGAGTATCGGCATGATCGCTTCATTATTGAACTGTTGTGACCATCCTGCGAATTCATTGGTCCAGAAATTCCTCACGACATCATCCTGAATATGCTCGATCATCATATATCGAAAGTCTTTATCCGTGAGTGCTCGTATCATATCGAATACCGTTGACTTCGGGACATCGAGCAGCCCGAGGAAGAGCATACGGAGGACGTGTTCGAGTTTCGGATTCCAGTTCGCACCGAAGAACTTCTTGAAGATATCGATAAATCCCTTTGCGAGGACTTGTTTCGATTCTCACTTCTCGACAGTGAGTGGATTGAAGCAGAATGGATATGCCTCATCCGTGGGATCGAATATGATGACATCATTTTTCCGATTCTCAGGAATATGCATCATCACTTCTTCGATCAGATCTCCATGCGGATCGACGACGGCAATTCACTTTCCATAGTTGATATCATCGATCATCTGCCCGACGAGGAATTTGCTCTTTCCGACACCGGTTTTTCCCACGACATAGGTGTGCCTGAGGCGATCCTCGTCATATACCCCTATGGGTACTCGGACACTTCGATAGTCAGACTCTGCAAAGATAGCAAGACTCGGATCATGCGATGATACGGTGATATCTCATTTTTCGAGTGTATATGGCAGTATCGGCATACCGATAGGGAGTGCGAGTTTTTTGGCATTGATCTTTAGAAGTGCAGTCTCACGAGTCGGATCTTTCGGAAAGTGATAGAGACGAGAGAGCTCATCGGGGGTGAGGATGAGTGTTTCCTTCGCTTGCCTGATGATTCACTCTATATTTTTTGCTTCACGCAGTGGACGGATATGATGATGGAATTCATTGAGGGGAGGATTCTTAAACAGGGAAAAATTATGGAAAAATCCTTCCGCGATACGATGCGCTGACTTCATCGTTTCACTTTCGACGACGATCATGAGCTTCGCATGGAAGAGTTCTTCCCCGAGTTTCTCATGGTAGAAATGAAATCCTTTCGACTTCCATCACTTTTCTGCACGTTTATCGAATATATACCGATAAAATGTCGCAAGGAGCTTGATTCTGAATACGAGGACTCTCCACCAAGTCGAGAGGAAAAATCAGAGTCATTTCGGTTCGAATGGCTCGAGAGCGAGAAAGAATGATACCTTATCGGTTCCAGGATTGAGTGGATCGAATGAACGGAAAAATTTATTCATAAAATCAGATTCGTCCTCATCCGTATGCTCTGCAAATGGAAAATACCATCCATTTTCGAGTGAGATAGAGGTGATGACGGATTTCGTACTATCGAATACAGGGAGATCCATACTATCCGATACGATCTGGAATTCTCAGAACTCAGTATAGAGTTTTGATTCAAATGTCTTCATCACGGTCTCATTCCCCGAGAGAGAATAGGCAAATTCCCCTCGTCGATAGGAGAGTCAGAAAACGAAGTGCTCATGCTCGAGGAGTTTCGCTATACCTTCGAGAAAGCTTCGGAATTTCTCCCTCGTCGTGAGAGTCGAGTGATAGATGCGTATCAGAGAAGTGAACATTGGAGAGATTATAGAAAAAGTGCCAGAAAAGTCAATATCTGTCCTTGTCGCATTTATGATACTACTTCCCGTTCGTAACACACTTCACAGTATACCGTCTCTGGTCTCTCAGGAGCATAGGTCGTGATCATGAGTTTCCTCAGGCTCCTTTGTAAAGGAGCTGTCGACGACGAAGGAGGAGGAGACTGAGGATTTTGCTCTGATATATGGTATCCTGCATTTTCTCACTCTTTGAGGATGATTCACTTCCTCCTCCAGTTCTCTTCACAACTCTCGCAATCACAAAATCTCTCGAAAAGCTTTCTCGGATTTCTCATCTTCATCCTGTCCATATGCCTCACATCAGGATGTTTCCTCGGTATCGGGATACTATGTTTCCTATAGAACTCGAGTTCTTGTCTGATGATACGAAATGGCTTCTTACTCACTTCACACTCTATCGCCCAGTTCAGGATATCGTCAGGTATTCCTTCTATAGTATCTGGTAGTTTATCTGCAG
>JAYVLL010000047.1:0-2029 GCA_043759495.1 Candidatus Altimarinota bacterium | reverse complement strand
CTCGAGCTCTGATCCGGATCAGATCAGTGTATCGACACTCGTACGATCCCACAGATCAAAAACTGGTTTGCCTCTCGCGATAGCAGTGAGACGTCCTACGGCAAGACAGTTGCGACAATCGACCTCAATATTGGCAAAATCATCGAGAGTACCTGTGTTGAGTGTATCTATGGTTTTCATATCGTGGAGACGAGCGAAATCCTCGCGAACATGATGAGAAAAATCCACAGATACAATAATCAAAACTCTCTTCTCATGGAGATTTGCGAGGGTATTTGCGAGAACTATACCTTGTTTTTTTGGTATGAGCTCGCGTTGTAGGATAATCGGCGTCACAGGTACTCATGGGAAATATGTCTGTATGCGGAGAATATGCTCACCGATGCCGTGTTCATAGGTCTCTCATGAATCAGAGAATGCACCTCCAGTTGTGACAGTATCACTGTAGGGAGAGAGTCATATTCAGCTCACACAATGGCCAGTATAGCACACCTGATTGACGCTATTGGGGAGAGATTCTATATTATTTTTTGTTGTACCATAGTGGTCAGGCGAGAGTATCACGATTCGATCGAATTGAGAATATTGCATCCTCAGTTTTTCATAGGATGCATCGATTCTTTTTCCAGTGATGCCATGATGGGGGAGGATGACAATCTCAAAAACAGAATTATTCAGTGTTGTATTCTTGTGATATTCCTTCAGGGCAGTAGAATACACGGCAAGGATGCCCAGCATCACAGGCACAATGATAATAAAACGGATCGACATAGTTTAGTGGATATGAATTGGTCCTTTGGCCTGTTTCTGAACGGTTCCCCCCCACTCGAAGACATCATATTCTCCGGATCGGATGAATGATTTGAGAATATAGGAATCGATTTTTGTACCAATATGTGGCCAGAGATATCTCTTCTCTACAAATTCGATGGGATGAGCCTCGAGGAGTACTCGCATCTGTGCTCTGGGCTTGCTCGCAAAGTCGAGAGTCACATACGCATCGAGAGCGTCATCGAATTTGAATGATACAAAATACGCAATATCAGGATCAAATTCGTGTATCCAATATTGAATAAAATCTTTTTTCTCTTGTGCGTTGAATCCGATCGTATCGAGTTTTTGCTCAAAAAATGATTCGATATCACGTCCATATACTTCCCAGCCGTATCGGTTGTATGTATAATCAGGTACTTTCGCAGAGTAGTAGAGATATGGAAATATATTCTCAGTATTGCTCACTGATATATTCCCATGAGCATCAGCTCAAAAATCCCAACGATCACCATCCGTAAAACTCGGAATAACGCGAGTAAAATCTCCACCCCTTGGGAATCGGACTGTGAGAGAATTGCTCCGATGCTCTCGGTCATAGATATAGACGAGTGGCTTGCAGAGCTCTGCAGAGGTGAATCCCTCATATCACTTGGCTGGGAAAAGGAGATAGTATCCGTCATTCCCTAGTGATCGTAGACTGAAGATAGGAAGCATATCACGAGTAAATCCTGAAGCCGTGATACCAAGATAATCATCCGTATTAGCTGTTTTTCGTATATCTCGAAATATCTTACGGTCAGTACCATCGCCACGATAGAGCTTGAGTATCTCTAGAGTTTTGACCATATCGAGGAGATTGCCATCCTGGTCGAGCATCGATGGTGTGATCGGCGTATTGATGACGGCTTCGGATGATCCCAGACTATTGCTATAGAAAAAAAGGACTCCTGGAATTTCTCGAAATTCGATAACATATTGAGCATATGTACCGAACCCACTATCACTCAGTAGCATTGGGAGTATCTTACTTTCGAGATTATCCTTGAGAGAAAATATGCCGAGTTTTTTTGGAGTTTCATTTCCAGTGAATTTGAGTCCGAATATCTTAGATTCATGTGCTCATTTCCAATCTGATTTCAATACCAGATTCCCAATTTTTATAGACTTGGGGTAGGTTGGCAGGAGATTGCTCGGATCTCTGATTGTATTTCCATGCGTATCGAAAAATTCTTCCTTGTATGAGGTGACACACCCT
>JAYVLL010000046.1:0-8292 GCA_043759495.1 Candidatus Altimarinota bacterium | reverse complement strand
GGGTATTCTCGAGTCGTATAATATGGATAGTCTCATGTGCATCTCTCTTCAGGATTCATTCCAGGGTCTCTTCGAACGACTCATGACTCAAGTCGGAGCATTCATCGAGACAATCATCAGATAAAAACGATGAAAGTGGTTGCGAGCTGAAAAATATCTGACTTCATGGTGGAATGTTACCATGCGAGATAGATGTGAATTCTGATCCTTCGAGAGGATGCTCTGTTATCAGACTCATGGTGCCATTCCTCTCCCTGAGTGTTGCGCACATGTTTCCTGCGACAGACACCATGAGGGCATCTCATACGAGAACCGCAAAGAGTCCGCTCGTATTTCTGATATCTGACTCTGCGAGATTGCGTTGGAAATGATTATATTTCTCAGTGACAAATGTAAAATCGGATTCCTCTTCTCCTTCATTCCATCCTGTAGAGGATATCGTTTCGAGGAGGTGATCCTCGAGAACACTGACGACATTCTCCTTATCAGCGAGGACGATACAGAGTATGGTTATATCGGCATGAGGATGCAATATGTGTGACCGAACAATATGAGCCCCGTCAGGGTCAAAATGCCGAATGATGTCAATAGTTGAAGCTCAAGACACGGTAAGTACAAGTAATGCGATAAATAACTAGATCGAGTCGAGCATATCGAGAGCATTATGTGCATCTTGTTTCGATGTGTCTGTCTTTTCTGCTTCTTTTACCTTTTCTTTTGCCTTCTGAGATTGGAGACTCTGCCATTGTATGAGGTGCTTCTCATTGAGTGTTTTTATCTCTTCCTGATATTTGATATTGAGCTCCTCTAACTGGTGACGTTCAGTCATCAGTATATTAAAGAGTCTATCGATCTGCTCATCGGTCATCGACGGCATGATGTCGAACCAATACTGTTTCTCATTGTTATCGATCGATTCACTGCCGAGTATGAGCTCGACGAGTTCTCCATATTTTACGTGTATCTCATCTAAGACCGTAAATGTAAAGTCATTTCTGGTAATCTGTGCCATAGCAATAAGAGTAGTAAATACCGTTGAATTGTATAGATCTTTCCCTTTATTGCAAATAAAAGTTCTGTATGCTATCGATCCTTTTTTCTTGATTTCCTAGGTTTTTTCTCTACTATTTTCCTAAATCCAATTATGCAGTCTATTTTTCTCTTTTTTCTCGGATGAGTGGCACGACTCATCATCAAAATCCACAAACCGTATATCATAGGGATTACTGGAACAGTAGGGAAGACAACAATCAGTTCACATATAGCAAAATTTCTCATACATACCTATGGTATATCGAATGTCTCGATCTCGCCATATCGATATAATGGAGAATTCGGCCTCCCACTTTCTATTATCTGAGCAGGATCGGGGTGAAGAAATCCCTTTCTCTGGATTGCTATATTTGCACGAGGCATCATCAGGTGTTTCTGACGATATCCGAAATATCTCATCTTGGAGTATGGTATCGATCATCCTGGCGAGATGCAATTTCTCCGTTCGATCGCTGTGCCTGATATCGCGATCATCACGCCCGTCAATCCAAATCATCTCGAGCAATTCGGAACGCTCGAAGTATATCGAGGAGAAAAGCTCCTCCTTCTCAAAGGAGTGAAACAGAGCATCATCTATGAGTGACTGAGGCAGTTTATCGATCAGGATGCACTCTTCTATAGCATGGGATGAATGTCAGATATCGACGCAGCACATATGCATATGACCGTATGATGAGTGAGTGCCGATATCTCACTCAAGAAACACATATACCACATACATATCCCGGCATTCTGAGCATATCAGATAGAAAATGTACTCCCAGTATACGGTATCGCAGATATCCTCGGTATCGATCCCGCATCTATAGCCGAATGTGCATGAACATTCATCCCCGAGCCTGGGCGTTCGAGTATACTCCGTGGCACGTGAGAATCAGTGATCATCGATGGGAGTTATAATGGTGGACTCGAGTCATTGTGTCGAGGGATTGATTCCGTTATTCCATTTTCCACGACACATCGTATTCTCTACTTCCTCTGAGATATGCGCGAGCTCGGCAGTCAGAGCCAGAAGATCCATAGAGATTTTGCACACTATGTACTCGATCATGTCGATACACATCATGATGTATTATTTTTTCTCGTTGGACCGATGATGCGGGAGCATGTATTCCCGCTCTTGAGCAAGCGATTTCGGACATGGCATGCACTCTCGAGTCGCGCGCTCTGAGAGACGATCCAGGATATGCTCACTTCTGATCCAGCGAAACAGACAATAGTCTATGTAAAATGAAGCCAAAATACGATTTTTCTCGAGGAAGGGATCAAAAAATTCCTCCTGAACCAGCAAGATGCTGGATTCCTCTGTCGTCAATCCACCGGCTGGATGCGGAAGAAGGACGTATTCTTCTCAGAGCAGGAGTCATCTGATGCAAAAATACACACGTAATCGATAGATTATATATCTGAAATGACTTTGTATATTCAGCAAGGAATTTTTACCCTCTTTTCACCCTCTTTTCTCGCACTCTCACGGAGGATATGGTACCATAGAGGTATGAATCATACACATATCATCATATCTGGAGCCTTATTCTGTGGTATATTGCCGATACTGGCCTCAGCGATCGATACCACTACTTCGGGAAGGATATTTGATACCTTTAAACAGGAAGAATACGCAATCTTATTTGAGAATACGCCATTCAATCTCTCGGGATCTGAGGATATCCTGAAAAATGAGTATCGAATGAACGGACTCGATGGACTCAGAAAAAAGCTCAATACTGTCCAGCAATCCTATGAAGAGCGGAAAAATGAAGTGAGCGGAAGAAAAAACTCTCTCATATGGACAATCGCGAGTATCGATGATGCCATCATGTTGACAACCGAGAATATCAATAAAAGCGAAAGTTCTCTCCGTACGAAACAAGGGAAAATACAAGAACTCCAGATTAATTCGCTCCTCTTGAAGCGAAAGATATTCAAAAATCGATCCATCATATTCGAATATCTGGCGAGTATCCATTCGCAATGATCACTCATATATGATGCCGATAATAGTATCGATATATTCCAGGGACTCATCCTCTCTGATGAGAGTACTGATGCGATCCTCTCCGAGATCACCTACAAGTCGCTCGTCAGCCAATTGGGACAAAAATTTGTCGATGAATATAAGTCACTGATAAAAGACTATTATACCATGACACTCACGACTCGAGAGGAGATCAGAGAACTGAACAATCTCCAGGATGTCCTCGAGCGTGATAGATCGAACCTCCAGATACAGAAGTATGAACGAGAAAAACTCCTCATCATCACGCAGTGACAAGAGAATCTCTATCAGAAATATATCGACTCGCAAAAACAAGCTCAGGAAGAGATAGAGCATGCTTGGCAAGAATCCAATACTGCCTATAATGCATCCCTCGAAACTATTCTCGAAAAAAATGGCTGTAATGTCATCCAGAAAACTCCTCGTGATGTCGAAAAGTGCTCGAGAATGCTTGCCTACTATCGCAATGAACGAGTACTGAAAAAAATGGAAGTACTCACAGGAACAACCAATATCATGCAGTGGCCCACAGTATCCAATCGAATCACCACATATTTTCGAGATGCGTATTATTATACACTTTTCCAGAGTCAGCATGATGCCCTCGATATAGCTACTGAACAGGGAAGCCCTGTCTATGCAGCTATGGATGGATATGCATACTATATCCTCCCACCTGTACCATGAGGATACTCCTATCTCGTACTCCGGCATCCTGATGGATATATCTCTGTATACGGACACCTCTCGGAGATCAGCATACTCCCATATCAATTCGTCACGAAAGGACAAGTGATCGCCAAGAGCGGAGGAGCTCCATGAACTCCTGGTGCTGGGCCTATGACGAGTGGAGCGCATCTGCATTTCGAAGTATGGCACTGAACGGAGTCTATCGATCCACTGAGAGTGTTATCGATCGCTCCAGTGAACTACGAGACACTTCCATCACGATATCAGCAGAAATTCCTCACTGATACAGTCGAATCATTCTGAACTGGTGCGGATCTGAGTGGATATGAAATAAAATTCCGACTCAAGGGAGATACAGAAGAGGCGCGCCAACGCTATCTCCTCGCTACCTATGCGACTCCAGATTTCAAGGATTGGGATACATGGATAGATACGGCCCTCGAGAATGACATCGATCCGAGCTTTTTCCTCTGTATCGGCCTCTCGGAGACGACTCTCGGCAACAATCTCAAGACGAGTTATAATATCTGAAATATCTGAAATACGGATGATGGAAGTGTCTATACCTTCGAGAGTCCACGAGAATGACTCGACTGGATGGGGAAGACACTGAATAATAAATTCCTCTCGAAGTACACAAAAGTCAGTGAACTCTCTCGATGGGGGAATCCGACATGAGCCATCTATGCCTCATCGAATGCGAATTGGCACAATAATACGATACGGTGTCTCTCGGCTCTCAAATGAAGATTTGTCGATGATGACGCTCAATTCCGTATACAGAACTAGGTTCTTACCGTAAAATCAGGAAAAAGAGTTTCAAGTATAGGAGATTAATCATCTCCGAGCAGGAGCCTGTGTTTTTCTTCGAGTTTTGCGAGTTCGTGCTCTACCTGATGCTTCTTATCCATCTCAGCACGAACGACATTCTCCGGAGCATGAGCGAGAAATGCATTATTCTGGAGCTTGGCTGTCAGTACTATGAGGTACTCTTTCTTCTCTCGTATCTGATGCTGGAGGCGGATCTTCTCTTCCTCGATCTTCTCTCCATCGATATGTGCATCGATATAGATGTCGATACCATGGATGACGCCATAGGCAAATCCAGATCACTTCTGTGGCTTGGTATCGAATCTGATAGTTGAGCCACGCCCGAGTCATGCGATGATACGACTATTGGCGCTGATTCCTGCATGGATGCCCGACGGTATCGTGAGTATGATATCACGGAGTTCTGAGGGTGGTATTTTGGATTCTGCTCGTATATGACGGATCGTACGGACAATATCGAATACAATTCCCATGATCTTCTCACTCTCTTGTTCTACTTTCCTCGTAGTGGCTGGCCACGCACTGGTCATGAGTATATTGCCCTGTGTTACGAATCCATAGAGTGACTCTGTGATATGAGGCGCATATGGATGGAGGAGTCAGAGGATATCGAGGGCACAGAGTTTCATGACATCTTTTCCGAGGACGCTGACATCTTTCTCGATCTTGTATGCCTCGATAGCAAAGTCAGCGAATTCATCTCGGATAAATGAGAGGAGGTCCATGCCGCTCGATGAGAAGGTGTATTCATCCATCCCGACGGTCATCTTCTGGATCGTAGTAGTCAGTCGTGAGAGGATCCATCGTTCATAGGGGAGGAGTTTGTCTTCATTTTTGAGGATATTTTGCTCGAGTGATTCCCGTGATTCCCGCATATCTCCGACATTCATCCAGGTGAATCTGATAATATTCCAGAGCTTGTTCAGAAAGAGTCCATATTCCTCGACGTTTCTGATCATGAAACTGAGATTGTTGCCTGGGGTATTTCCGAGCACCAAAGCGAGCCTCAGCGCATCGGCAGAGTGTTTTTCGATGATGTTGAGTGGATCGATGACGGTTCCGGCACTTTTGCTCATCTTTTTTCCATCTTCATTCAGGACGAGTCCATGAAGGTAGACCTTGCGAAATGGTGTTTGTCCGGTATATTCATATCCCATCAGGAACATCCGTATCACCCAGAAAAAAAGAATATCATGTCCCGTTTCGAGGACATCAGCGGGATAGTATTGCTCGAAGAGTGCCGCGGGTTCATCGAAATCCCAGTCGAGTATCGAAAATGGCCAGAGGGCGCTGGAGAACCAGGTATCGAGTACATCCTCATCCCTCTTCATGAAAACTGCTGAAAAACTCGTACTTCGAACTCAGTGTTCCGTTTCCTCACTCGTCGTATTACCAGATACGACTCACTGCGGTACTCACACTTCATCCGAATTTCTTCGTTTTTGAGTAGTTTTCAAATTTTCTACAGTAGCTGTATCGACAGGAATATTGTATTTCTCACATTGCTTGATATAGAGATCACTCGGATCACTCGTCACACCGAGGAGTTCCCCAGTATTGGTATCGAAATATGCTGGTATCTGATGTCCCCACCAGAGCTGACGAGAGATACACCAGTCACGGAGATTGTAGATCCAGTCTTCGAATGTTTTATTGAACCGTTCAGGGATGATCTCGAAATCTTTCTTCTTATAGCCGGTGATAACCTTCTCGGCCATGACGCCTGCCTTCACGAACCATTGTGTCGAGATGACCGATTCGATACGACAGTGACTGCGCTCACAGAATCCTACCTTATGTGTGTATGGTTCGATTCTCACGAGATTTCCCTTACTCCTCAGGAGTTCTACGATATTCGAACGGGCTTCACCTGTCGCGAGGAGTCATGCGAATATGCCCGCCTCCTTGGTCATGATACCATTCTTATCGATGACACGATAGTCAGTCCTGAGTCAGTGCCTCTTCGCCATCTCGAAATCAGCTGGATCATGAGCAGGGGTGATCTTCACGACTCCAGTTCCGAACTCCATATCGACCGTCTCATCCGCGATGATGGGGATCTCACGATTGATAATAGGCAATATGACAGATCGCCCTATGAGTTTCTTGTAGCGCTTGTCCTTCGGGTGTACAGCGATCGCCTGATCAGCGAGGAGTGTTTCTGGACGTGTCGTAGCGACGAGGAGCTCCTTGTCGCTTCACGAGACGAAATAATTGATATAGTACATTTTCTCATCGACTTCAGCGTACTCTACCTCTATATCAGATATGACGGATTCGAGGGCAGGAGAGTAGTTCACCATATACTCTCATCGGTATATGAGTCACTTATTATAGAGATCGATGAATATCTTTTCGACGAGCGCATTCGACTGAGCATCGAAGGTGTATCGTTCCTTCGTCGTATCGAGCGAGGCTCACATCTTCTCGATCTGTCACTGGATATGTCCACCATACTCAGTGACCCATTCCTGACACGCCTCGAGAAAGGCCTCTCGCCCTATAACTTTTCGATGTTTTCACTCTTTCGCGAGCTTCTCTTCGACTCGAGCCTGAGTCGATATGCCTGCATGATCGGTACCAGGAACCCAGAGAGTCGAGTCTCCACACATGCGGTGATATCGGATCATGATATCTTCGACGGAGAGCATCAGAGAATGTCCGATATGGAGCTTACCGGTGACATTTGGCGGTGGGAGGGGTATATAGAATTTTTTCCCATTTCACGTATCTGTAGGGAGAAAACACTGCCGTTCTTTCCAGAGCTTCTGGATAGCACTCTCGGATGTCTGAGGTGTATATTGTTTTGGGAATTCGGACATAGGGGGTGAGTATTTAGATTGTAGAGCTTAGTCTCTCATCAGAGCCAGTTATCAGATATCAGTATGCAGTTATCAGGATGGAATACTTTCTTATCATTACTAGAGAGTCGGAGAGTCCCATTCTCCTCCGAGAGGAGTGGATTCCACCAGAGGCGGAAGACGGAGTGGCTCGTTCCATCATTTTTTCACCATCGATAATACGAAATTTTCTCGATTTTCCAAAAAAATCTTTTTTCCCTTACTTTTTCCTGAATGCCCGCTCGATGATGACGTAGAGTGTTCTCGAAAGTATGAGAAAATCCAGAATCGGAGAATATCGTTCTATATAGTAGGTATCCAGTGATACCTCTTCTTCAAAGGTATTCCGATCTCTCCCATATACCTGAGCCATACCGGTGATCCCTGGCTTGACTGAGAGGACTTGGTAGTGGTGTTCACTGTATTTTCTCACTTCTCGAGGTTGGTGCGGACGTGGGCCGATGAGGGACATATCTCAGCGAAGGACATTTATCAGCTGTGGGAGTTCATCGAGTGAGAATCGTTCGAGATAGATTCAGATCTTCATCTTCCGTGGATCATTCTCGATCTTATAGAGTGGACCATCTCTCTGGTCATTGCCTATCTTCAGTGATTCCTCATATCGGAGTGCCTCATCTTCCTGCTCACTCACTCCATATGCATCCTTGATACTGTATTTCCAGTACATATATCGGAACTTATAGAGTGCGAATTCTCTGCCACCGAGTCATACACGTTTGTTCTTATAGAGTACTGGCCCAGTAGGATCCTCTATCCATATCAGAAATGCTATCACTGCGTATACAGGCGCCAGTATCGTGAGTCAGATAATAGATATCAGGATATCACATGATCGCTTCAGGATACGTTCCCACCCAC
>JAYVLL010000045.1:0-8588 GCA_043759495.1 Candidatus Altimarinota bacterium | reverse complement strand
TCACTGCCTTTCCACAGTCGTTGGATGATAGGAAGGGCAAATGCTGCAGTCTTCCCGGTTCCTGTCTGTGCGCACCCGAGGAGATCGAACCCTCAGAGGATAACGGGTATGGATTTTTCCTGTATCGGAGTCGGGGTCGTATATCCCTCTTCTTCAAGGGCTTTGAGTATCGGTACGATGAGCTGGAGTTCTGAGAAGAGCATGAGAAAGATGAAAAAGAAATGAGGGCAAATGCCCTCAAAAAGTGGATAATGTGGATCTTACTGAAAAAGTGCGAAAAAGCGAATTCTATACTGTAGCCAGTTCCATTTCTATCAATCTTCATGCAGGTATATGCCTAGAGTATCGTCGCGAAGAGGTCTTCAGGAGTCTCTTCTCGTCGTATCTTCTCTATCCTCCCATCAGGGTATACGAGGAACTCAGCTGGACGGAGCTTTCCATTGTAGTTGAATCCCATCGCATGACCATGTGCACCCGTCGTGTGGATGGCTATGATATCGCCTATGCATATATTTGGGAGATTTCTGCCTTTTGCGAACTGGTCGTTGTTCTCGCAGAGACTGCCGGTCACATTGCATATATACTCACCATGATCCCCCTTGCCGAGGACAGTGACATGATGATAGGCATCGTACATCCCAGGTCGCATGAGACAGTGCATACTCGCATCGACTCAGACGAAGTTCAGATGTTTCTCAGAAATATTCTCCACGCTCGTGATGAGTGCACCAGCAGGACCTGAGATATATCGACCATTTTCCATATAGATCTTCGGAGGTTGCATACCGGTCTCACTCACGAGGATATCGTGATATTGCTTCACTCACTGGGCGAATATGTCGAGATCGACGTCGTGATCGCTCGGTCGATAAGGAACACCGACACCACCACCGAGATTGATCCACTCGAAGCTGATTCATACTTCCCGATGGATCAAGGTAGCGAGTTCGAAGAGGATTTTCGCATTCTCTATGAGTTTCTCTGGATTTCGCTCATTCGAGACGAGCATCGCATGGAGTCCGAACCGCTTGACTCAGAGGTCGTGGAGTTGTCTATATGCTTCGACAATCTGATCCTTTCTCATCCCGTATTTTGCCTCTGATGTATCCCAGAGTTTCTTCGCGGCATCACCCTCGTCATCGTATCCTTTTTTCTCATCGCCAGGATTGTACCTGCAGCAGATGATCTCAGGAATGCCGACTCGTCTCATGGTATCGATATGGGTGATGTCATCGAGGTTGATGATCGCACCACGGTGCATCGCTTCACGAAATTCCTCTTCCGTCGTGTTGTTCGAAGTGAACATGATATCCTCGCACGTCACTCAGATGCGGTCACAGAGGAGGAGCTCCGTCACAGAGCTACAGTCCATCCCCATCCCATCTGCTTTCAGCGCTTTGAGAACATGAGGATTCGGAAGTGCCTTCACGGCAAAGTGATTGCGAAATACGAGTCAGTGTCGAGTCATCGCCTCTCGGAGGCGCTCATGGGCTCAGAACATCGACTCGAGCGAGTAGAGGTGGAATGGAGTCTCTCATCTATTCATCTCGATAGTTTCACGGATGATAGATTCTGAGAATGGGAGCATGAGAGAGCTCTCGGGAGGGATGATAGAAGGCATAGGGATGGGGGTTATGAGGGAGTGGGAAGTGAAGAAGTAGGACGAAATATAGAAAGAAAAATGAGAGACTAAGTATTGATCAGATTGATCACGAGGCGGATCATCATCTCCTTCTCCTTCGGATCACTCTGAGCGATGAGGAGAGCAAGGGATACGAGTCCACTCTCATTGATCTTCACGTCACCATTTCTCCTGAAGCGGTGACGGTTTTTTTCCAGAAACCATACGAAGAGGAAGGCTCCAATTCGCTTGTTCCCATCATTGAAAGGATGATCCTTGATGATGAAGTAGAGAAGGTGCGCCGCCTGCTCCTCTATCGTCGGATAGAGATATGCGCCATCGAAAGTCGCGATGATAGACGAGAGGATACCTGTGAAGCTCTGATCCTTCTCATTCCCGAATAGATCGCTAGCTTCTCACTTTTCCATGAGTTTGCTTCTGAGCTCACCGATCACGGTATGTGCCTCACTATACTCGATGATATAGGTGATATCTGGACTTCCATCGATCTCGAGACTGCCCGCATCATACTGATTCAGGAGGATGAAACTCTCAGTATAGGTCGATATGATCTCGAGAAATCCACGAGCCTCTACGAGCGAGAGGTCTCCTTTGCTCTTCTCGGAGATGATCTGGATAGTCTTCTGGAGCTCGTCGAGACGTTTCTGATTTATCGAGTAGCCCTGGACGAGGTATTCCTTCAGACGAGCAGTTGCCCACTGACGGAACTGAGTCGCACGTGTCGAGTTCACACGATAGCCAACAGAGATAATCGCATCGAGATTATAGTACTCTATCTGACGAATCACCTCTTTTTTTCCTTCGATTTGAACTGTTGCATTTTTTGCAACAGTCTGCTCCTGGGAAAGCTCACCAGAGGAGAAAATACTTCGAAAATGACGAGATATGACTGACTTATCACGACCAAAAAATTCTGCAATCTGATTCAATGTCAACCACACTGTTTCATCCTGTATTTTGACGGTCACTTCGATCTGGTTATCAGGTGAAGTATAGATGATGATTTTGTTCTTTGTATCCATGGTTGTTTCTAGTCAATACATACATTATATACATATGAATATAATTGCAAGAGTTTTTCTGAGAAAATCCTAAATACTCATGCTATTACTGAATAGTGGGTGGTATTAAATAATCATGCTCAGTTTTCAGTTCTGGTAATCAATTTCCTGTATAGGTGGACTGATGTACTCAGTAGTATACCCCCTTCTTTTCCGATGGGGGTCACATATAGTATCCGAGTGATCTGAGGATTTTCACGACACGCTGATTATTCGCCGCTATCGCCTGTGGAGTAATCCCCGTGATGAGTCGATATCCATGCCTATGCGCGAGCATCTCGAAAAACCTCTGTACTGCTTCACTGATTCACTTGCGAGTATGCTCTATCGGAAGGATATCGAATGCATTGGGCGGGATGATAACCGCTTTCATACGAGGATGGACGAGATAGTGAAATGCTATCCGATTATCACTTGGTAAAGGACGCTGAGTATCTGGATCGATACTATCATCTGTAGTAAGCTTATAGTGGTGCATCTCACTCCTCTCTGGGATATCCTCAAGCACACTCTCAAAGTCCCTATCGAGCAAACTTGCTGGCTGGAACTGATGGATTCTGCCAGTCGAGTCCTCGATTTGGAGGAGTGTCGGCTCGAAAATATTATAATGATTTACTTTTCCTTCGAGATGCATGAGATATTGGTATGAGTATATGCTTAGGTTAGCATATATCTCGCTCTTTTTCAAAAGATTTTATCCTATCCGCTTACTCATCTTCTCGATGATGTTATTCGCGCGCTCGATCTCGATCGACTCAGCCGAATGGATAATATCCGAGCAGTACTCCTCAGCACGAGAGATGCCTTCTGAGAGCTTCGTCTCACCTCCTGGGGCGATCACGACATAGCTCACCCGAGCATCACCATCATGTGCCTCACGCCTGACGAGTCCGATCTTCTCCATTGGTAATAGGAGTCGGGTAATCCCAGAGGCAGTGAGTCCGATCGCCTCGGCGAGATCGATGCGTCGCATCCGTTTCCCATCAGCAATCGAGAGAGCATACAGGATGAGGAAATCCGAGAATCCGAGTCCACCGAGTTTCGCATCCATCCGACGTGAGAGGACGGTGTGGATGCGAGAGAGTGAGATGAAGAATGAGAGGGTAGGGGAGAGTGGAGACATAAAGATATACTTAATTAATGATTGACTAATCAAGTATATTGAAAGGGTATTGGAAGTCAAAAAATAATAACTATGAGTTATGGCATTGGATAAAAGAGTATAGCTTTTCTCATAAATCCCTAGCTTCTTCAGATAAGTCTTCTATGGATTGAATATGTTTTACTGCTCATCTTGCAAAGTCTACTTTTCATTTGATAGTTCCTGATCACTTAATGGTAGTTCAATCTGGATTTAATGTTACATATTTGCCTGTACCATATTTTTTAAATAGATATTCTCCAAGATATTCAAATTTATAGTTTCCTACTCATTCACTCAACTCATATTCTGGAAGGGGGACTCAATCTTCAATTAGAATTTTATTGAGTACCTGAGGTGAGAGTAGATTCTCAATTTCTCTACATTCAAGAAGATAAAAATTATCTCATAGTGTTTTTTGTAATTTTGGAATTCTTTTTGCTTTTTCACTATTTGGCCTTGGATTATCTCTATCAGAAATAAGAAAAATCTTTTGTGAGATACGTTCAAAATTTATATCTGATTCTTTTTTATCTTCCTTATCCATGAGTCACCAATGTGTAATATTCGATCAGCTGTATTCAATAAAAGTGAAATGATAGTCCTCATTGAATTTAATGTCTTTTCACTCTTGTATTAATTCAATGATTTTACGCAAATAAATCCTATCCGTAATTCACTCCACCCAGATGCTACAATTGGCGAGAAAGACGGCAGAATTACGCACTCACAATAATTCGAGACTTTTAGTGTTATCATTTGCAATATTATCGATCTCAAAAATATCTCACTTTTTCTCAAAAGCATATACAGATATATTCTCTTGATCTAGAGTCATATCAAGAAAATGATTCGAATGGGTAGTGATAAAAAATTGAATATTTGAAAATTCTTCACTCAAAAATATCTGAAGAAGTTTTCTCTGCATTCCTGGATGAAGGTGAGTTTCAGGTTCTTCGATAAAAATGATGTATTTAATATTGCATGAACGAAAATATTGATATTGAATGAAAATATATTCTAACATAAGAATCATTGACCATACTCAGTCTCATAAGTCATAAATAGCTCGTGGAGGGTCATCTCCAATCTGGATATAGATTACATCGTTTGTATCATTGATAACATCAAGAAAGCTTACTTTTTTTCCATCGAAAACACGTTCACTCAAGAACTCTGCAAATTTCTTTAAGATATCATGATCACCAATCTTTTCATTAAAAGGAACTCCACCATGAACAAACATTTCAGGAGCATTGTGCACATCACGAGGCTCCATTTCATAATCACGACAGACTCTACCTTTGAGAATATCCATTTGAGGATGATTTGTATCAGGTCACAATGGCTTCATATCACGCAGTATCGGTATATATTTAACTTGATAATGAGCTCAGCCACTAAAAAAAGGTAACCTATTCCCTAAGCTATCTAATAGATTCAATCAAGTAATGGGATCTATGATATTCTCCAAGTGTTCCGAACCCAGTCTATTAATCCTATCGTTAATCATATCTGAGAAGTATGATCAATCATCATTCCTCCAAAAATAGAAATCATCAAACGGTCATATTTCCTTAATTAATTGATCAAGCTCTCCGTGTTTATTACATTGATCCAGTAATGAACGAAATTTATTTACTATTGTTGTTAAATCGTAGAGTTCATTTTTTTCTCAATCATAGAATTTATTCTTAAAACCTCACATCTTTTTTTTGACCAATTCTCGCATAAATCTACTTTTTCCAGCGTTATTCGATCATATGAATATATTTAAACGAGATAAGTTTGCTATCTCAGTTTCATCATATTTCATCTTATAATCTGAAGAAATACTGCTAATTTTTATCGATGAAATCATATAGTATCGATTATATTTCTTGTTACGAATTCCAGCTAATCTCCTTTTTCGATATCATGTCCTATTATAAAAATTGATTTTTTTTCTATCTTTTTCAACTGGATTCCTGAACTTTCTGAAATAATATTTGCAATCCAGAACAAAAATGATATACTACGAGTACAAAATGACCATTAGGTCAATCGAGGAACTTCTGCAAAGAGGTTCCGTTTTTTATCCTGGAAGAAGATCATGTATCTGAGTGATGATACTTGCGAAGGTGCCACTTCATACCTTTCGTATATATCGAGAAAGTCGCTTCGTACTGGTGAGCCTGAGTTGCGAGAGGATACAGGAGTATTCGATTCATTCGTGTTCGATCGTAGCATAGTATGCTCATTCTTTGATTTTGGTCGAGAGAGGCACTGTCCAGACAACTGCATTATTGAACTTCTTGATAATAAGAACAGGGCGCTCATATTTTTGATTTTTTCCATCTTGTTCGTGTCCGATATTGAGACCGAGACTACACCACCAGATTTGTCCTTCGTGTACTATTCGTATATTCTCATTTTCGAGTTCTTTTTTCAGTATATTCCAGTTATCAAAATCTTTTATCATAGATTGATGTATTAAGAGGTAGTTCTCCCCACTCCCTCCTTTCTAAATACTTCACCGTCCTAGCTCACTCTCTCCCTGTGACCGAACATGAGAGCGAGCGCAGTTCCTCAGGCAAGATAGAATCCACGAGTACGAAACATCTCGAGTGAAGGAAGTATCACGAGTCGGTCACTATCTAAAACTTCTCAGAGGTGTAGGGTGATTGATGAGGTCATACATGGATGGGGGGAGTGAAGTTCGAGGCATATCGCAGAGTACTGACCAGAAATTATAACTTTTTGGATCGATGAGTGGTTGCTTTTCTCTGAAAAATCGTGTGAGTGGAGCAAGTCCTATATAGGCTATATCTTCCCTATTTCCAAAAGAAAGTATCCGCTCGAGGACGATAGGATCAGTCTTCTCGAGGGTATCGATATCGTATTCCCAGAGGATTTTCGTGAGGTGTTTCGGAGGATTTTTCATGTGTGTATTATATCGATTTTATGAGTTTTTCCAAAGGAA
Source organism: Candidatus Altimarinota bacterium (assembly GCA_043759495.1). Classification (GTDB taxonomy): domain Bacteria; phylum Patescibacteriota; class Gracilibacteria; order BD1-5; family UBA2023; genus STC-74. The sequence goes on along the minus strand of JAYVLL010000045.1, from coordinate 1,782 downwards.
ATATCTCAGAAGAAGATCCTGAAACAAGTTCAAGGTAATGGAAATATAGATTATTTAGCACCTCGAGATTGACGGAACTATTATATGGAAGATTTCTCCTTGTGGTCGAAATGACTGACTTAATGTTAGCTGGATCGCCACTCCCGAGTACTTGGGATCGCGATGACAAAACCTAGAGTCCACCACCGAGCTCGAGATATTCCACCTTCTCGAGCTTGCCCCCCAGCATCCCCCCGAGATCCCCATACATCCCACCTGTGTTTTTGATCACTTGTTCGAGGAGTTGTTCTCGTTTTTTCCACCGTGACTCGAACGCTCTACGCTCCTCAGCGACCTGATCCTGCATCTGACGGAAGGCATCGATAATATTCTCGACCTTGTCCTTGAACCGAGCGCTCGTGAGATAGTTGTAGAGGGTTTCCATCTTCTCATCCTTCGACACGAGTGATGTGCGGAGGTGAGCCATCGACTCGATCTGTCCACGGAGCATGATCGCGATCGGGAGCGCGTATGACCACTCGACGAGCCAGACTCACTTATAGAGTCCGAACTTCTCCACTCATTTTGGCAGTACTGCTGTCACGAGGATCGAGATATCGGCATTGACTCGCAGACGATCTTCCTTCAGCTTGTCGACCCACGAGTCGCTCCATGCCTTGGTATTCTTCGACTCCCAGGCGATGATCCCGACGGTTTGACCATATTCACTCTTGACCTCTTGGATGATGTCGGCTCACTTGATCCCTTTCTCGACATCAGAAATATTATCGATCGGGAAGTTCTGTTGCAATAACTCCTTCAGCGCGTCTTCTTGTACTTCTCATTGGATCTGTGTACTTCACTGACTCAGTTTTCGTGTCAATTCTTCAGATGATTTTTGGCTGATTTCGAGTTTTTTTTGGAGTTCTGATTCACGTCTTTCATATTCGAGTTTGATCTTGTCTACGTCGAACTTCGCCCGTTCATCGGCTTGTTTCTTGCTTTCCTCTTCCACCTTTTTGCGTTCTTCAGATTTTGCTTTCTCGATTTCGAAGAGTTGGTTCTTTTGGCTCTGCTCGAATTCTTGCACCCTTTTGAAATACTCCATTTCTTTCGCTCGCGCTCCTACTTCAAATTTTTTGAGGGATTCATTCTCCATAGCCATTTTTTTATTCGCTTCTTCCGCTTCGAGTTTTGCTTTTTTCACTTCTTCCTGAGCCCAGGCAAAAGCCCGCTTCTTCATATCGGCTTCGACTTCGATTTTCATCTTTTCGCGCATTTCTTCGAGTTCATGTTTCTGGACATCGGAGAGCGAGAATTGGTGTCCACAGTGAGGACAGGTGATGAGATTAGACATAGTTATGAGAGTTTGAGAATTGATTAAACGAGTAATTGGGATACAATACCTTCACGAAACTTTGGAAAGTGGTGTGGAGAGAAGTCTTAGACTCACTCTGAGAAGCATTTAACGCCAAAGTTTTTTTGTGCCCGTATTTCTCCTTGCAACTCCCCACCTTTTCTCTTATACTCGTGATTATATCCATTTTTCCTATTTATCAAGCAGATGTCAGAGCAGAGTGATATCATCTCGTTCGATCTCCTCGTGGGACAGGGAAGTGTCCTCGATATCGCGAGTATGTTTCTATTTGTCCCTGTGCATGCGATCCGATCGACGAAGCCGATCCTCGATACACTGCGGAAAGGCGATGGGAGACGGTATGATTTCTCGCTCTCGAGGACACTCTCTCTGAGGCGATTTCGTACACTCGAGACGCTCGACCTCTCGACACCCGGACTCTGGCA
>JAYVLL010000044.1:0-4856 GCA_043759495.1 Candidatus Altimarinota bacterium | reverse complement strand
GATCGACGCTCACGGGTTCAAGTACCGGGATCGAAACCGTGGAAAAACCAGATGCAACCGTCTTCACGTGGCTCTTCGAGACACCAGTCGGATCGAATACTACGAAGACATTTCGATATACGATGGAGATACCGGATTGTTCGCATTACTCATGATGAATCGAGTGGATTCGGCAACCATGACTCCAGAATACACAGATGAGATAAAAACTAAAAGATAAAAACTAAGAGATAAAAACTAAGAGATAAAAGATAAAAACTAAAAACTAAAAGATAAAAACTAAAAGATAAAAACTAAGAGATAAAAGATAAAAACTAAGAGATAAAAACTAAGAGATAAAAGATAAAAACTAAGAGATAAAAAAGAACCCAGAACCCAGAACCCAGAACCCAGAACCCAGAACCTAGAACCCAGAACCCAGAACCCAGAACCAAATACCCCTATGACTCACTCCCTTTTCTCATACCGACGTTTTTCGCTCTCGCTCACTCTCTTTTCGATCGGGATGATATCTCTCTGGATCGTATTTTTTCCCTGAAGTGATAGAGGCACATGAGTCGATACACTCTGGATCGTCGATAACTCACTGAGTATGGGCGTCGAAGATATGGGAAGTACTGAGACGGGCATCATCCAGAGCCGTATCGACGCAGCCCGAGCTCTCATCCTCGCAGGTATGGAGCGAATACCCGGTGAACATGGTGCGCTCATATATGCTCGAAGTGCTGGAGTGCTCCTTCCTATCGGTCCTGTGACCGAGTGAAGCCGTAAAAATATAGAGAATATTACTCTGGTCGACGATAATGGTGGCAGTGATATCAGTGCCGCATTTTCTCTCCTGTTTTCTCTCTATGCCGAGAGGACGAAGCCACTTCATCTCATATTGATCAGTGACGGTGGAGATACGAGTTCGAGTCTCCTTCCGCCACTTCCTGGACACGCTGATCTCACGATCATCAGTATAGGCACTCCGATCGGATGACCGATACCACTCGGCTACGATGCTCTCGGAAAACGTCGATACAAGATCTACGATGGCAAGGAAGTGATCGTTCCCTATGAGGCAAAAAATATCGAAAAACTGTCTCGCAATTATACTGCAAAATCATATACTCTCTCTACGATAGAGGATCAGGGCAAGATCATAGCAGATCTCATCCCTCCCATGGCTGAGCATGATTCGAGATCCTCCTCTTTTTTCTTCATCTTCGGTGTCCTCTGTATTATCCTCGCTCTCCTGATCCACCCCTATGTATACGTGAAATCCCACTAAGAACATCCTCTGGTGATCCCTCATCGCATTATTTTTCATGATGCTCTTTTCGTGGAAGCCGATGATCCAGAATCTCCATCTCGCCTATCCTCTGAGTCCGCTCCTCGAGTGGGACAGGATGGAATCTTGAGAACGATTCTATAATACCGCCCTCATCCTCGCAAAGGAGAAAAAATATACCGAATCCAATGCTCTCCTCGAGAGACTCATCCACCTGCCATCGTCTCCCATATGAGGACAGATCGCTGAGCTCTATGGTGATACCCTCTACCTCTCGAGTGGATCGATCGATGACGTGAAAAAACTCTATCTCCTCGCCCTCGAAATCGAAAAAAATCCTCGCATCGAGCGAAAGATCGCACTCCTCTCAACATCTTCTCAAGGGACAGGGAATACCCTCTTTCAGGAAAAATCAAGAAATATCCTCATACAGAGTGGATCACTTTCTCTAGATCAGACCATTCTCACCACTACGCTCGATTCACTCGAACAGTCCGAGTCAGAAAAACAGAAATACCTCTATCCGATCAATGGATCTCCACGTCCAGAAAGTGATCAGCTCTCAGATATTCGCTCATTCGTGGATGAGGGAGTTGAGCGAGTGGATTGGTAAAGTGATGGCAAGTAATCAGTGACAGTATACAGTAATCAGAATGGAATTCTGCTGTTATTTCCCTCTTTCCTGTCATTCCGGACTTGATCCGGAATCTAGTGTTCCTGATATTTCATGATCCTAAGTATAATAATCATGCTCAAAAATATCCTCACTTCAATCATCCGAAAGTATCAGAAATACCTCTCTCCTGATCATTCGTTCTGGGCAAAGGCGATGAATCGACCTCCCTATTGTAAACATATCCCGAGCTGCAGTGACTATATGATCGAGGCGATCGAAAAAAAATGAGTCATCGTCGGTATGTGACGGTGACTCGCTCGAATCGGTAGGTGTAATCCATGGACTAAGGGCGGGTATGATCCTGTGGATAAGAAGGATGGAATGTAGAAAAAACTTCCTGGAGATATCTTTTTACACATATTTCAAAGTATCTTTTAATATCCTGTATTGCAATTGGAGTTTGAGAGACTATATCTATACCTCTTTTAGGTACTCCCAATTCACCAAGTTCTTGTATAAGCTGTGCCCTTTTATGCAGATCCTGTTTTCATGCTTCTGATGTGTTAGTATCCATGAGTCTACAAACTACTAATCGTATGGGAAACGTTAATTTTGCTATATTCATTTCACATAGTTTAGCTATATCTATATCAAGTTCATTAAAAGTATCCGTATCAAGTTCTGCAGAAGAGACCATATAGAAGTAATAATATAATATACATCTATATATATCATATTATTTATTTGTCAAATCTTTACTTTCCCTTTTTTTTCTATAGTATCACTCCATGAATGTACCTTACTGCCTCGAACATGATCGTGATGTCGGATTTCTCTCCGCCTTCAAGACTCCTGCAAAGACACGATACTATATGGATATCACTGATCGTGATCAAGTGATGCTCCTACCGATCGTCTCGGCATTTGCACGGGAGCAGTGACTCCCGATGATGATCGTCGGGGGAGGGACAAATTGTCTTTTTGCTTTCGATATGTATGAAGGGATTATCGTGAGGAATCGATATAGTGGATACAGTGAACCATTCGAACAAAATGGTCGAAAATATATACGCGTGCACAGTGGTGAGATCAGTACCGTATTCGCACTCGCACTCTATCAGCATTATGGAATATCAGTTCTCGTTCCGTGGGTCGGATTGCCTGGTACGATGGGAGGAGCCTGTATCGGAAATGCTGGATGCTTCGGGATCGAGATGAGCGATGTCTTCGTCGAAGCAGAAATACTCGATCTCGAGACAGGCAATATCGTGAAGTATCTGCACGATGATATGCACTATATCTATCGAGATAGTATACTGAAGGGTGATGAGCGGTATTTCGTCATATCGGTCATCCTCGATGTCTCGCCATATGAGAATACGGACTATGATGAGTATACTCCTGCCGATATCCAGGCAATCCGAAAAGTGAAACAACCTCCAGGGCTCTCATGTGGATCATTTTTCAAAAATCCAAAACCACTCTCAGCAGGCAAGCTCATCGATGATGCGGGACTGAAGTGACTCCGAGTCGGCGGAGTACGAGTGAGTGATGGACATGGGAACTTCTTCATCAATGATCAGAAATGAACCTGGCACGATGTCCTCGCACTCCGAGATCTCGTGAAGGCGAAGATCCATGAGAAATACCATCTCGAACTCGAGGAAGAAGTGAGAATAGTGGTCAATAATCCAATACATCAATAGGTCAATAATCCAATAGATCAATTACGAATAAGATACTGTTGCTCCATAATAATTCATCATTCGTAATTAATAATTAGAAACGTGTTTTCCCCAGAACTTATCAATCAGCCATCCACATTCTCTATCGATAGTACTCGCATTCGAAAGATATTTTGATATTTCTCTGTCGTACCTGCTCCTCAGGAAGGCATCCTCAATATCGCATTTCTCAGTGATGAGGAGATCCAGATCCTGAATCGAGATCATCGGTGAATCGATAGTACGACTGATGTTCTGTCATTTCATTATTTCGAGGATTTCTCAGAGCTCGGTCCTAATGAAATCGCAGGAGAGATGATCCTCTCCGAGTCTCGGATCCTCACTCAGGCGACAGAACATGGTCACTCTCCAGAACGAGAACTCGAGATCCTTATCATCCACTCGATCCTCCATATCCTCGGATATGATCATGAGACCGATGAGGAATATGAGGAAATGTGGAAGTGGGAGGAGGGATTGAGAGGCAATTTAGTTGACAAATAGAAAATTATGTATATATAGAATTATATGAAGACAATTACTAATGCTGATAGATATAAAGAACGTCAAGAAAACCTAAATATTCATTTTATTCATAGAGTAGAGTCGTGGTTGGCGCATTTTAAGATTGATTATAAATGAAAAGTTTTGCATATCATTGAATGACCGCGTGAATCGAAACTGCCTTGGAGAAAATGAAAAATTGCTACGCTGGCACGTTTTTTATGAATTTGAGCAAAAATAAGATTCTCAGTTTGAGGGGTTGTAGGAGAATGTCCTTCATTTAAGCCAGCTTCAATGAAGGCCACAAATAGAAGAGTAGAAATTATTAAGAAAAGATGATTGAAGGCTCTCCTGATTAAAGAGGTATTATCTGAATGAGTCCTACAGGATCAAACTATAACTGAAGAGTGAATAAAAGACTAATAAAACTTGCATTTTCACTTATTTCTTTATAATGCCAGCGTGTATCTCAAGGCGGGATAGCTCAGTTGGTAGAGCAATAGACTGAAAATCTATGTGTCCCCGGTTCAAGTCCGGGTCTCGCCACCACAAATATATAAAAATCACTTTCAACAATGAAGGTGATTTTTTTTATGGACAAATAGATCAGAATCTTATAATCAGAGTTAGAAAAATATTTTTATAAAATTAGCACATGGTATTTAAAGATTATTACCAGATTCTCGGAGTGGACAATTCTGCCACTCAGAATGAGATAAGAAAGGCGTTTCATAAGAAA
>JAYVLL010000043.1:0-4369 GCA_043759495.1 Candidatus Altimarinota bacterium | reverse complement strand
TTCCTCTTCTCGAGGAAGTAAGAATATTGTGAGTCAACAGGTAGATATTGCTCGTGGCTTTATCGCTGATGTCTACAGCCAGATACCTCGATATCAGAAGCTCCATATCTTCTGAGAGCGGTTATCACTCTTCTTTGAGAAAAAAACTCGATCCTTCCTCTTGTTGTTTCTTATTGTCGGATGAGTGCTCTTCTTTGGGCTGATATATAGTCTGATATGAGCCCTCTTTACGAGTGTGAGTACGCCACAGTCAGATGCAAAGAATCAGATTCTCCGAGCACAGACCCTCATAGAGTCGAGCCAGAAGCTCACCTCGAATTCACAAGCGTTCAATTCCAATATCAAAGAAGCAGAGAATATACTCTTCAAGATACGAGACCAGCAAGAGTATATCAGAGATACTCAGGAACTCCTCCAGAGAATAGAGGCTATGAAAAAGGAGATGTATGATATACAATCAATCGATCTGAAAAAGAAGGAAAGCATCATCAAATTCAATCCTGAAGACATCTCTCCACTCTGACTATTCGAGTATGGGAAGAAGCTCAATCTCATAGGGAAAACATCATCAATTCTCGGATATATCCCATGAAATCCCCTCACAGCTCTGACATCATATCCACCAGGAGAGGAGGTACAAAGTGTCGATATGACAGAGGATGGGAATTTCTATTTCTTGACCAAGAATAATCGGGTCCTCTCGAATAAGCAAAATGAGATAACCTATGTCAGCGTCACTGGTCAGGATACGTGGGAAAATGCGAATACACTCCACTCTTTCAATAATAATATCTACCTCGTAGACCGAACATCAGGACAAGTATTGAAGCATCGACCTGGACTCAATGGATTTTCTCAGAAATCTGAAGTCCTTCCAAAAAGCCTCTCCGGTATTCTCGATGTCGGGATAGATGGATGATTCTATATCGTGACTGATGAGCCAAAGATCATGCGAATCGTTTCAAAAGATGGATATACACAAAATGGTATCACTCTCAATAAAATACCAGGAGAGTTTCGCCTCGGAAAACCAGAAGATACGCAGATTGTGGTTCGTCAGAATCTCAACTTCATCTATCTTCTCAGTGGTGATAGGATTTGGATTTTTGAACCAGACTCGAAACGCTTTCAGGATGTCCGTGCATGGAACTACATAGCCCAACTCGAGATCAGTACTGATCAATCTATACGAGCTATATCAATACCTCGGGATGGATTCATCTATGTGATCACGAATCTCGGAGTCTACGATGTCCCTTTTGATTTTATTGATAAAAATATTATTTTAAAACATTAGCATGTATCGGGCGCAATGAATACTTCTCTACAAGCAAAAAATTCGGGACAATCAGATCCGTATTATTCTATTCACACGAGAATTTGGGAAAGTGACCTGTTGGAGCAAGAAGCCTATCCAGTCAGATATCGGCAATATAGTCTCCCTGATGATCGATAGAAAAAATGGTATGAACCTTATCCACTCGATCGACACAACACACTCGATCGATGATATATTCTCGACCTATGAGGAGATTATGACATTCTTATCTGTCGTACATTCACTCTACATACTCCTCCCAGAATCGATGGAACATCGTTCTATCTATGACGATATTGTACGGTCTCTCGAGGTTTGGAAAAGAGAATGATCTCTGGAAAATATTAGGGTATGAATTGTTCAATTTTTCATACTCATACATATTCGCATACTCAAAAAACTCTGATTTCTCCGAAGTGAGCTCTTTCATATCTCAGAAGTACTGGGGTACATCTATGCTCAGATCGATCAGAAGAATATATATCAGATATCGGCGAGCAAGATACTTCCCGACATATCTCTCTCGAAACTGAGAGAGATAATTCTCCATACACACCATTCACTCCATTACTGAATCTAAAACATGCCACTATTCTACGGTATACTCTTTTGTCTTGGCCTCATCTTCTGAAGTTTTTCTACGGTACTCATCGAACGATGGAAAAGTGGAAAATGATGAATCATGCTCTGAAGGAGTGAGTGTCCACAGTGCCATCATACACTCGGAGCCAGGGAGCTGATACCATTATTCTCTTATATTATACAGCGATGAAAATGTTGGAATTGTAGATCCCAGATTAGCACATTTTATCCGCTCGCAGAATTATGTTTTTCGATGATATTTTGTATTATGGGATATATCAGTATGAGTTTTTGAAATATGCCGATCTCTTGGGGCACATGAGGATTTCTTCTGCTCTGATTTATCACAGGGATATATACCCTCTATGATATCCGATATATGGAAATACCTGACCAGATTATGGTTCCTTCGATAGTATGATATTTCATACTTATCGTTCTTTGATATTATTCATGAGATCTACTCTTCGATCTCACGACCTATGCTGACTATAGTTCGTATCTCTGAGATCACCTCTGAGCAGCGATCTCTATCTACTCATTTTTCTACCTCCAGATTCTCATTCCTGGAGGGATATACCTTCTACGAAAGCGAAAATTTCGACTATTGTTCGAACTACTCTACTCGTATTTTCTCTTTCCATTCGAGCTTATCCTCTCGCTCTTCAGAAGAGATAAACCTCTCCCTCAGGAAGACGAGCTCGAAATCCCTGCCTGGATCGGAGGATGAGATCTCAGGATTGCACTTTTTATAGGACTCACCCTCTGATCAGCACATACTCTGAGTACACTCTTATTCGCCTATGTCATCGGCTCTATCGTGGGAATATCCCTCCTCATGGGTCGTCGGATACGGAATCATCAGATTCCATTTTGACCGTTTCTCTGAATTGGCTGGATACTCTCACTGATATTCTATAATAGAATACTTAATTTTTTTTAGTCAAATCATTTTGCCCTCTCGGGTATTTTATACCTCGACAGAACCGAAAAGAAATATATAATTGTGTGACTCTAGGCTCCTCCTGGCATCTGAGTATTTTCTACCATCTAATACACGATACACATGGACGAACAAAAACTCAAGGCACTTCGTGACCTTATCCACTCAGCACAGAACTCGATCCATTCCGCGAAAAAAATACTCAATACTCTCCTCGGGGAAGATGATCCGGATGGACTCGATCTCGATACCGAAGGACTCACTTCATACTCCTCGTGACAAGATCATATCGTAGAATGAGTATTCACTGGTGAATCTATGCTCTGATCTGATGGAAATATGTATCCCGTTCCGCAGAACTATGCATCGAAATCCCTCCTGGTGCAGGGCAGCAAGCTCAAGGCGCTGATCAATCCAAGTGGCAAAATTGTCTATAAAATCATTGGCGAAATCCCTTTTGAAAGCAAGGTTGGTATCGTGACAAAAAATGGAGAAAAATATCAAGTCACGACAGACGCTCGTACATATAATGTTCTTCTTGCTGCTGTTACCTTTCATCATTGTGATGTCGGGGATACTGTCAGTATACGTGTACCAGAGTGAAAAGATGCGACATACTCTGTCATAGAATCTGTCCTTCCAAAAAACTAAATTCTCTACTTTACTTATTCCTTCCTATTTATGAGAACTACTCCCCATGCCCGTACATCTCGTAGCGAGAACTGAATCCCTTGGACATGGATTCTGGTCATAGGGACAATTCTCTGAGTTATTTTTCTCAGTAGTTATTTCTCTGGGAATACTGACTCTGATAAGACAGGCGCATACCTCTCGGTAGAGCCAGGATCTGGAAGTGAGGTCTTTATAAAAACCTGAAATAATAGCTCGAAACAGCTCAGCGAAACAGAGAAGCTCTTTATCTCTGATTCGTCACTTTCGATCTCGAGTGGATTTGCTCATATTTCTTCCCAATATATCGACGGCTATCTGGATAAATCCACTGAATTATCCTATAAGAATCGTACAACAGAAGGTGAAGATATAGAATTTACACGCGGGAGACTCTGGGTCGAGTCCCATGGAAACAATCTCCTCATCATGAAAAATATTGAGATCCGAGTGAAGGACGGGGATATCGTCATGCTCGAGCAACCGAACCAGATTTTTAGTACGCTCTATGTTCTGAAGGGCTCTATAGCGATATCTGCATGATGAATACAATCCCAGATCGAGTCAGGAAAAAAGATTATGGTCTCAAAATCTGATCTTGCCAATCCATGAGTAACTCTCGATAAGCTCACTGGAAGCATCGATGACTCCCTGAGACAGAATCCACTCTTTATACTCCGAAATGGCCCATCTCTCCTCGCAGCGAGCACAGCATCACCTCTATCAGGTTCTGGTGATTCTACTATTCCAGGAGCGAATTCTGGATCAGTAATAGTAGGAGCAACGAAAAAATATATAGAGATTCTCTCTCCTATGGATCAGTCAGAACTCACGAAGTCGACGTTTGATGTTGTTGG
>JAYVLL010000042.1:0-13503 GCA_043759495.1 Candidatus Altimarinota bacterium | reverse complement strand
ACCATACGTTCTCTGTGTCCCTGTGAGGATCATCATCGTTCGATGATGGCCTCTATATTTCCTCCATACTGGAGGAGTATAATTCCGATTCCTGCAACTCCGAGGATCATGAGCGAGATGAGCTGTTTCCTATAGTGCTTATAGAGGTATTTTCCAGAAAGTACGAGGATTATACCCGTGCCTCATACGAGGCCGAGGAGTGCACTTCGAGAATAGGTATAGACGATACATCCTATGAGGAGCGCCAGGAAGAGTCCGATGACAAAATGCCACTTCTTATCATATCGAAAATAATAGGCAACCACTCACATGAAAAATAGGAGGTATGCAGCCATCGTATTTGGTCCATCGAATATCCCCTGAAATCTGCGAACATTGGCTCACTCGACCCCATGAAATATCGGTACAGCAGAACCGAACTGCCAGTTCGATGGATTCCCAGAATATCCGAAATAGAGGAGCAGATCCTCAGACAGTGGCCACTTGAGGAGCATACTCAAGAAGAGCGCTATACCACCCGAGATGAGGAAAAGCCTGAGGTAGTACGAGTGCGGATGCGGAAGGAGTGTATACCCGTGGAGAACTGTGAAAAATACTACCAGAAATGCGAAATCATATCTCCCACCATATATCAGTCACGTCAGACCAGTGGTGAATATCGTGACGGTCACGAGCACGAATACATAGAGTGCTATCAGGAGATCGTATCGCGTCCAGATGATCCTCAGTCGTCCTCAGATATGTTCGAATACGAGCACTGTGAGCATGACGATGATACAGAGCTCTTTCAGGAATGAGATCCCCGGTATTCAGAGTTTTTCTCGGAAAAAAACCGAGAGAAGTGTCGAAAATGGGAGAAAAATGATCAATATGCGAAAGGCAAGATCATATATCCGTGAAGCGATCATAGAAAAGAAGTGAAAGTTATCTTGCGAATAATAGACATTTCTCTATAATACGCAAGTTCGAAACTTCGAATCCTCTCTCAAAGACTCCAAGACTCAAACCTTCCAAGACTCCAACATTCTACCATTCCAAGACTCAAACCTTCCAACCTTCCAACATCCTAACACTCAATCCACCTATGAACTCTGAAGCACTCAACACCCTCAAATGAAAACTCCGAAAACCACACGTGAATAGCACCTGTATCGGCTGTAGTGCCTGCACTGCGATCTCAGGCAGTATCTTCGAGCTCGATGATGCCGGTCTCTCTCGAGTGAAAAAATGTGATACCTACGAGTGACACGATGTCGATGACTCTATCGCCGCTTGCCCCGTGGATGCTATCAGTTGGCAGGAGACAGATGAGCATGGTAACTATATCAACTGAGTACGAGAACACGAAGACGTCTAGGGTACGATATAGTATGGTGATACCTTTTGCCGTCGTACTTCGGCGAGACATGTTGATGTCCAGCTATGACTCACACACGCACGGACCGTCCTATAGAGTGATGGGTTGGTTCTAACCGTTCCGATCATTCCGTGGAGAAAATATGGTCTCTCAGTAGTCAGCATCCTATCATAGAGGGACTGAACCTGAGGATCTGACATCTTCCCGATGAGTCCTCTTCACATTCACATGACACAATATCCTCGATCAGTGGTCGTCAACCGATCATCCCTACAGACACTGAGTATGCCTTCATATCCTTCTTTTGGAGCATATCGAAATCTCGCGAGGTACATATAATAGAGGCAATATGGCCTCTGGCTCATATTCGAAAAGCCTATACATGCTGCTACGGGATCATCCCGATTCCAGCCGAGTGATAGCTGTTTCGCATGATATGGCTCTCACCAGAAGTACTCCATCCAGACTCAGGAATAGCAATCCTCGCGGATCAGGTCTGTATCGAGTGTATCACAATAACCGATCGCATGAGCAACGTTCCTTCACGTACTGAGCAAGTAGCCATGACCGATTCCGTGTATACAATGTCTCTCATATATAGACAGGAAGGATACCTTTCACGTCGCACACAACTCTATTGCATCCACTCAGAGTGGGAGCTCCTCACTGATATACTCTTCCACCACTCCATGGAGGTATCACTGGATACAGTTATTGAACTCATCCCCCTCCCTCGTACCTATGAGATTCATCGCTCCCGTGAATCCGTACTGCTCGAGTGCACGATTTCCGATCGTATGAGCATAAGTGTGGCACGATGGGATACTTCATGGATCTCGATACATGATACTGATCGTTTCCTCGAGAGATGCTCACGTATAGCTATACCCTCATCGACCAACGATGGTATGGTCGACTGGTGCATCCAATCCGAGAGACACTCACAGTCAATGAGCTCAGAGTATGACAAGTATGATCGAGGAAGTGTACATAGATATTGCTGATATTTGCTAGCAATCGAGCTTCGTTACAGTGAAACATTCACTCATCAGTTGCATGAAAGTCGATCACCTTAGTTTCGAAATTATTACATTTTTGGCATTTCATAACATGTTCTAAGGAGAGCACCTAAGACGATTTACTCTTCCTGGATAGCTCGAAGCAGAAAGTACTACACCATTTGGAAGTGTTTGTGGTGCAGCTATAATCTGAGGTGTTGGTTCTACACCAGATACAGTCCAATTCGGATTTCCATAATCATCCCAGTTGAGGCCATTCCAGAGGTAGTGACTGTTGATCGGCGAACAATGTAAAGTGGTATCGCAATTAGGAAGTGCATTAATCTCTGACTGCGGATGATAACTTACAGGTCTACCCGTACAAGAATTGTATATAAGAGGTCATTGTGATGGAACATTACTCTGCCACCACTCTCGAGAGGTCGGACTCGAAAATTGACGTACCTCCCATAGCTCAGCATTCCCATATGGATAACCTACACATATATCATTCGTATATTCGACAATTGAATCCTTACATGGTAGAAAACAAGCAAATCGCGCGGTAGTAGAAGATGGATCGATATCAGTACACCTCGCTCCATCATATGCGGCACAACTCGCACTGAACTTGCTCGGATTCGATACAGATGTCATATGTGCATTTCCTGTTTGTCATACTGCTAGTTCTTCGAAATCAGGAATCCATTCACTAATAAATGTAACCATACAGGATGGTCATCCTGAAGGAGGCGTGAGACAATCATTCCCCGTATATCCATTCATACAGGTAAATCCACAATTCGTAGTTCACTTCACCCATAATTGATTCGCTGAGGTTGGAGCTCAAATCGTGAGGGAACATGATGTTCCATTGCATGTTGGGAGGATCGAGGAACACGTATTACTACTTGGACACTGAACCTGTGCATCAACCGTGCATCATCAGAAGTTGGCATATTCCTCGGTTCAAAGAATAAATGCCCCTGTAACTGGTGATGAGTTCAATATAGCCTCTCTATCATACGATCACAATGTGGAAATTGCTTGTGGTAACATTGCACATGAGTTGGCCCAGGCAATTTGTCAGTCAGCAATAACCTGATCTCTTTGTACGGGAGTAAGATATCAACTACTGGTCCAAGAGTAGATTTGATCTGAGAATCTATTCCAACAAGCAATATTATATCAATTCCCCTGTCTTATTGATGTACACTGAAATGTTCAGCAGACTCAAGAAGTTGGTGCACATGATGCAATATTCACACCACTTGGAGGATTGGAAATAAATGATATTGCCTCAAGATTCGTTCTCGTCGGGATAAAGTACTGAGTATTGCTCGTCGAGGTGATTTTCCTACAGCTCGCATCAGCGAGTGTGATATCTTTATTGTTACTCTGTGGTGTCGCATAGCCATTGCTCGATTGTTCTATGATCAAGCCATTGGGAAGATAGAGGACGGCGAGGACACTTCCGAGAGAAAGTATCACGAAACCGATAACGATGATGAGGATGGATTGGAGTTTCATAGTGGGAACGCTGATTATTCGTGGATCTGTTGTTCGAGTGTCTCGAGTTGTATTTCGAGTGCGTGTATTTTCTGATTTTGTATAGTGATCATCTGCTGTTGTGCCTTCACAGACTCGATCAGTGGCGCTATGAGATTCCCATACTCGACTGCCTTCAGTCCTGTCGTAGGATCAGTATGGACGAGTTCAGGGTAGATCTTCTCGACTTCTTGCGCGATGACTCAGATATCACTCTTTCCCGTAGATTTCCATGTGAATGTATAGCCACTGAGAGAGAGGATCTTCTGGAGTGGACCAGAGAGAGGCTTGATATCCTTCTTCAGTGATCGATCCGATGTATAGACGAATTGACTCGCATTCACGATATTCATCACAGAGGTAGACGCGGGATCAGTATAGTATGCACTATTATCTGTATCGTAGAATATACGTGCATGCTCTGCACCATTGGTATTCGAGTAGTGTCATGATTGCCATGTATCAAATACTCGCGCATCCGTGATACCATAACCCGATACAGTAGTAGGCTTTCATGATACATTCGACCATGAAACTGCATTCGCTGTTCAGGCTGTCGTAGCATAGTTCACACTGAAGTTACTCGGATTATAGACATACATATTCGTTCCGTCAGATCATCACCAGAGCCAATTTGGCTGACCTCATTGCCCATTCCAATTGAAGTTGATATCTCATCATCAGGCATTTCGAGGATATGCACGACCAGCAGGAGTGATATATCCACTGTCATTCGTCCATGTCGAGATGTTCGTTGGTTTCCCTGTGAGGTTGGCAAAAGGAATAGCGATATCTGCAGTACCATTGAAACTGACACCGGCTATATTTCTTGCTGTTTGGAGTATTGTCGCTGTTGTCGCGTTTCCTGAGAGGTTTCCGATAAATGTCGGAGCAGTGATAGGTGAAGGCGTATCGATCGTTCCTCAGAAGTGGGCAGCATTATTTTCGAGATCGAGCCATAATGGCCAGTATCCATTATATGCTGACCAAGTTGTCGAATTAGTAGCATCTCAGCGGAGAAAATACATACGATTACTATTTGTATGTATCATCGCTGATCTCTCATCGGAGTCTTGGAGATATATAGTCGGAGCCGTATTATTGATGATATGCTGTCCCAGTGAAGATATACCTCCAGCTGTCCATATACCATACCCTATCGCTGTCTGTGTACCTCCATTTGCCATGAAGAGGGCCTGATGACCGAGTCATGATTTCGACTGACCTCATATATTCTCATGTGTCCATGCTATACCATAGAGGCTCCCTGGAGCTGATCCATCTGCTGGGAGCTTATACGCGTCTCCCATAGCATAGACTCACTGGTAACGGGTAGGGGAATATGTACCTACGAGACCGTATCCATAGTTCGTATCTGTATAGAGATTGGTTCCTGCACGGATATATCCACTTGTTTTCAGATTGCCACTGACTTCGAGCTTTTCTCCAGGCGTAGCGGTTCCTATACCGATATTTGCTCCATTATCGAAGATCTGAGAATTGGCGAGTGTAGTACCATTCCATTTCGGAGTATAGTTTGTCGTGAGAGTTCCTACTTTTGGATCTGTTTCAGTATAACTCGTGAGAAATCATGGATTTGTCCATGAAGCCAAACCAAGCGCATCCGATGTCAGAACTTTTCATACTCATGGAGTTCACCCGGTGATCTTCACCTGTCCTGCGACTTCGAGCTTGGCTCCAGGAGTAGTAGTACCGATGCCGAGGTTATTATCAACTGTGAGTCCAGCATTTGTGATGCGTACATATTCAGCAACAGCGCCATCTCTCGTAATATTAAATGCACCTAATGAATCAGTCCCTACCCACCAACGCCTTCAGGCATTCGAATTGAACTCGATATAGTTCCATCCATCTGCTGCATCTGGTTGAGTCAGATCGAGCATATTGTCTGCCGAAGAACGAATCTCGAGTGGCCCCCTGGGAGCAGCAGTTCCGATACCGACATTTCCATTAGCTGCGATATTCATTGCAAGTAGACTATTGGCAACATCATTCGTGGTTCATCTCACCCAAAAACGAAGCGCCTCACTGGTACTCTGTGCATCATATCAGATGAACGCTGAGTTATTAGTATCTGAGATACCTTTAAATTGAATTACAGGGTGATTAGCAGAAAATGTTGAAACCCTATTATATCAAGCTCACATTACAGGACCACCTTCTACTTGAAGTCGTGATATAGGATTTATAATTCCGATTCCGATATTTCCATTGGTGAGGATATTCCCTTCATTGAGGAGTATGCCTGTCTGTCTCGTTCCTGAATCCGTTGTTTTTATAGCTGATATTTTCGGATCTTGGGTCGCAAGTATAGCCCATGTCTCACCATTATTCCCTACTTTTGGCACTCCAGTAGCATTGGCATCTACGAGAACCTTCCCTGTATTCGGATCGAGCGCTCTATAGGAGTAGGTTGCTCCTCCGCGGAGCCAGACGATGATATGATCACTAAAGTCTGCTGCCGCGACATTTCCTACTGCATCATTGTACGGTCATCCTCTTCCGAGCTCATATCGCAGAGACTGGACTACAGGATTTCTGTGTCACCACTGACTCGCCTGTGCCTTCACCTCCAGTCGAAATGATCACTTCCAGAGGCTATCCATATGGACATTGTCACGGTAGACCTCGAAGTGCGTCAGTCCGGAATACTGTCCATATGCAGAGCTCGAAAACAGGACAGGATAAAAACTCGCACTATTCCCTCAGACGATAAATTCTCCATATTGAGAACGAGAGATGATAGCTCCATCGACATCCAGTTTTGCCTGTGGTCCGGTCATACCAATACTGACATTCCCCGCAATACTCGCATTCCCAGCAATACTCGCATTCCCAGCAATACGTGCATCCCCAGCCATATCAGTAAGTCCAGCCAAAAGATTTATTATCGGTATATTGCAATTGTAATCAACACCTCAGACGGTATCAGGAGAACATCCGAGGTTATAGAGAGTTATGTTATTTCGCGTATTATCACTATCTCTTCATGCGCCGATATAGAGAGTTCCATTATTTGAACTCCCAGGAATCACATAGTTAAAGATCGAATGTTGCGATCATGCGGATGTATTTTGTAGATAGATGCCCCCGTCTATTTGCCTGATATTTCCAGCTACGTCGAGCCTAGTTGCTGGATTCATCGTACCGATACCGACATTCCCTGCAAGTGTGAGGGCCATGACAGGATTGGTTGTTCCTATAGGATTCTCATTCAGGATCTGGAGTCTCCCGTCATTCGAATAATGATCCAACTTCCACATATCACTATTTCGGAGTGGATCCTGGAGTCAGAGGGTCGCAGATCATGCACGGATATGGAGTCCAGCAAGAGGATTCGATGTACCGATTCAGACATATCCATTCGTTCCTATATAAGCCTTATCAGTAGTATCGACAGAATTATTGGTTCTCAGTCTCAGTGGCTGGTTATCAGTTGTTCCGAGGAAATTGGCAACTGTTGTTCCTGCATTTCACCCGACATTCCATGCCTGGATATAGACAGCTGATCGACACTTCTTCGTGAGAAAATTGTTCCCAACTGATAGAAATCCTATCACATAGGAATTCGCTGGACAGTCATTCAGTGCATCTCGAACAGTTGGATCTACATTGTACTCTGATCCTGTAGCAGCATTTTGGAAGTACTGAGCAAAGAGTCATCCTGTCATGGATCCTGGTGGCGTCGGTGGTGTGGCTGCGGAGAGTCCGAGAGGCATGATACTCGTGACCATGAGCGTCGTGATGAGGGAGAGGGAGATGAGTGTTCGGAGTGATGTCATGGTGATATGTATAAGTATATATTGCAGAGAACCGAGTCATTGGTAATATTCACAAACCTGTCATTTCGAGTGCAGGCGATAGCCGAAGTCGAGAAATCTCCCATACAATATATCAAAGTTGAAAATTTCTCAGTCAGATTTCTAAAAATTTGGCTCAAGAGATATACCTATTCACTGTCTTTTGACTCTACTAAAACTGATCATATCACTTATACGATAGAAATCAAAAAATAGTATACTCAATTGAGTATACTATTTTTTTGAGCTAAATGAGCATCTTCCGTGAGTGATAGGGATTTTATTATTCCTTATCACTCTGCATTTACACTATTAGGCACCACCAGGATTGCCTGGATCAAATGGAGGACATGCTCCAGCAACTCCTGTATACCACTGAGCTCAACTCTTCTGGAAATATCAGTTCCAGCGTGGTGACCATGCAGGATTGCTTACTGGAGTAGCAGTTTTTCTTGCATATGTTGTAGAACGTGTATTCATATAGAGATTTTTCGAAACTGCAGACTCACCTGATTTACAGAAGAGTATTCTATGATCACCATTATTTGAATAAGGATCAGAGACCACCCAGAGCTCATCATAGATAGGATTGATCGGTGAGATCGCTACTGTTCCTCCACAATTACCAGCATGTCTGATCGACTGTTCTTCACATGGAGGGATCTCACAGTTTGCACCAGAGTACCCATTGATACAGGTATATCCACAGCTTCCAGCTCATTGCGCCCATGCTTGACCATTGGCAGCAGGTGCTCAAGGATTGGTGGTACATCTCAGATCACCAACACACTCTGGGATACTCGTAGAACATGAGTTCCCGATCTTCACAAGTACTGTCGCTTTGACACATGTGATATCTCGATAATGTTCTGGTATTCAAGGATTCTGAAAATCACATACCGTGGGTTCATTGCCAACACAGGCCCAATTTGAGGGTGCCACATACTCTCTATCCCTACAACTGATAGAAGATGAAGGAGTGCAAGTAAATGCAGCATTTCCATTTCCACAGGTATCAGGAAGAGCACCATTCACCCATCATCCTATAGTATCCTCATCGAGATTCACATCTCTCTCAGAATATCCTATCGGCAGAGCACCTCATCCGGCACCTCAAGACACAGGAATTGGTAGCCATCTCGCATATCCATCAGCATCTGATGTGAGGACCTTCCCTGCACCAGCTCCAGTTCGCAGACGAACTCATCCATCGATATCGAGATCTGCTGAAGGAGCATCGACACCGATACCGACTCCTCCAGATGTGACGAAGAGTTTCTTCGCACCATTGGATCCGAGTGAGAGTACCCCATTCATCATGTTCATGAGCGATAGGTTGGATCCTGTCGAATATATATATCACTTATTCACACCGGCGGCATAGAGACTTAGGAAGACACTCGATGTCGTCGATGAGAACCTCGCAGATTCAGGAGTCGCAGATGATACCTCGAACTTCGCTCCTGGAGTTGCAGTACCGATACCGACATTACCATTGTTATTGTAGATATTCGAACTCGCGAGCCATCATGATCCATTGCTATAGAGCGTCTGTCATGCGACTCAGGCAGCTGGAAGTGATGATGCTGGTGCGGTCCATGATGCTATACCCGTAGCATCGGAGGTGAGAACCTTCCCGACTCATGGAGCTCAGCCAGCAATTCGAAGGGTATTGAGTACAGATGCTCCATTCGGATCGACACGATAGTTGGTATCATCCTGATCATAGAAAACAGGAGATCGAATATCTCATCTGATTATCACGGGGTTCGATTCTCAGATATACATTGCCTGAGTGGCATCATGCCCATACCAGTGCTGGGATTGGAGCACATAGAAAGATGTATCCCAGCGGGGTGCAACACCTGACATGAGTGATCGTAGAGAATAAATACGCGATTGACCATTTGGATCTACATAATAGTTCGTATCATCATGATCATAGAATACTTGTGATCGAGTCGTTCCTATAACCGTGAGTCATCATGCATTATCGAGAGTCGCGATCATAGCATTCGCAGCACTTCTCCACTCATAGCCATTCTGTGATCAGAAGTATGTCCGTCCATTATTGGCATAGTAAGATCTATTCCTACCATCTGGAGTACTCGTGAGCCATGTATCGTTGGTGAGTGCGAATGCAGCTGGTGGCACTGCTGGAGCACGCCACTCGGAATTCCCGAGAGCATCCGTCGCTGTGAGAACTCTACCGATCTGAGCAGTAGCAGGACTCAGGCGGATCGATCATCCGACAGCAAGATTTCTTCATATAGATACATCTCCGTTGATCGTGGTTGTCAGATTCTGAGACCAGTCATTCGGAACGATGTAGATTCAGCCATTAGCAGGAGGTTCGATATATATATTCTTATCTGGCTTACTACCATCATTATAGAGTCAATATGAGGTGAGGAATGTTCAGTACGTATTATTATTGACTCTCACGGTACTATCTGTGTTGATCTGGCCAATTGCATGAATCGTACCACTGACATCGAGCTTGGCTCCAGGAGTAGTAGTACCGATACCGAGATTCCCAGCGATACTCGCATTCCCAGCTATACCGACATTCCCAGCTATACCAGTATGTTCAGCCAAGAGACTTATAATCGGAAGATTACAATTATAGTCAACACCTCAGACGGTATCAGGAGAACATCCGAGATTATAGAGAGTTATGTTATTTCGCGTATTATCACTATCTCTTCATGCGCCGATATAGAGGACTCCATTGTCTGAACTCCCAGGGATCACATAGTTAAATATCGCATGTTGCGATCATGCAGATGTATTTTGCAGATAGATACCCCCGTTTGTTTGTCTGATATTTCCAGCTATGTCGAGCTTTGTTCCTGGAGTATTTGTTCAGATACCGAGATTTCCATTTTGGAGCAATCTCATCTTTTCTAAACCATCAAATTGGAATGCGATACCGTTGTTCGCGTCTCCAGCATTATAATACGATGTCGTACCATCACTATAGATCCGTGTAAAATCCCATGTAGCTACGGCTCCATTTGTGGTAAGGAGTGCACCATTCGATCGTATTTCACCATTCACATCGAGCTTGGTTCCTGGCGTAGCAGTACCGATACCAATGTTTCCTGCAGTATCTATGATCATCTTCTCAGTATTATTCGTCCGAAATCGAAGTGGCTGATTATCAGTTGTTCCGAGAAATTTCGTGTTATTCGTTCCGGCATTTCCCACGACATTCCATGAGTCTATATATGACTGTCCGAGACAATCAGGCTTCATATATTCTACTGGAGTCATCTTCAGTCATACCATATACTGATTCGCAGGACATGGATTT
This sequence comes from Candidatus Altimarinota bacterium, assembly GCA_043759495.1. Taxonomy (GTDB): domain Bacteria; phylum Patescibacteriota; class Gracilibacteria; order BD1-5; family UBA2023; genus STC-74. Next base: position 2,463 of record JAYVLL010000042.1, on the reverse strand, counting down.
TCGACGGCATTTTTGAAATACTGAGCAAATATTCCTCCAGTGAGAAATCCTGGTGGCGTCGGTGGAGTCGCTGCGGAGAGACCGAGAGGCACGATACTCATGAGCATAAGCGTCGTGATGAGGGAGAGGGAGATGGAGATGAGTGTTCGGAGAGATACCATAGTGGGTATGTGAGAAGATAGAAAGGAATGATTCTTGATTCTTGATTCTTGATTCTTGGTTCTTGGTTCTTATCTTTTAGTTTTCATCTTTTATCTTTTAGTTTTCATCTTTTAGTTTTCATCTTTTATCTTTTAGTTTTTATTAGAGTCACGGCGGTGGGTCAGTCATCATCCTCGAATCATATTCGATGATGAGGGACTTATTATCGAGGGTAGTATCCGTATATCCCCTATGACGTGCGATAGTATCTGGTGGCTCCAGTGTCGCTCACGACTGGAAATCTCTGAAGTAGTTCAGATCATAGCGAAGTGCCTGATCATAGGAGCATGTTGCTTCAGTGAATGGACATCGTGATCCACTGGCCACTCATGCTCATCCGATCGTGTTTCGAGAGATGAGGCTTCCACGGACATAGAGCTGATAATTCGGAAGAGATGTGGTTGAGACTTTATCAGCGTTATAGAGTCTCCACGCACCTCAGAGTCGTCGTGCAGAGTAGAGTGATCCTTCTGATATCAGAGCAGACTGTATCCGAGTGACATCTCCGCGTATATAGATATTCCCTCAGATACCTTGATCGTTCTTCAGCGCTATGAGTGCATGTGTCGGAGTATTCTGTGGGAGGATGACACCCGTATCGATGTAGATATCTCATCCGACGACGATGAGTGATCGTGGAGATGAGAGAGTATTGAATAGTGATTCGACATCCGAATACGTGACATAGAAATTCACACTAGTTCCCGTATTGATATAGTACACTGCATTATTGAGTACGACGGGACTTGGGCTATTCGTGACGGTATTTATGAGATTATTCCCGACATTTCTGAGGTTGAGTGTGACTTTTTTGCGAGTTGTATTGATCACTGTCGCAACGGTCGATATATCGAAATGCGCTCACTGTTCATAATTCGCGAGATTGAGAGAGTAAATATTGGACCCTCCAGCATTTCCCAATATTTTCACAGCACCGACGAAGCCGAGTCAGACATTGTCGACGAGAGTTTCGAATGATACCCATCCCAGTGTCTCTCCCCAGAGCCATCATGAGAGGGTCGCAGTATCTGGATAATACTCAGCTCCTGAGAGAGTCATTCACCCAGCAGAGTCACTCCAGACTCATCCAGACGCATCCCATACTTCTCGAACACCACCTACCACTGCTCTCGGAGCGATATACGTACCTCCTGTGAATTCAGCCCAGCCTGATGTCTCAGACCAGAAATATCCTGTGATACCGGTTCACTGGAGATTCGCTTTCGGATATGGTACTCATGGATCTTTATCGAAACGTATAGTTCCCATATTCCCATACTCAGTCTCGAAGGTTCATGCGACATGAGGACGTCCCGTCGTTCATGTGAGAAAATGGATCACTCCCGTATCACTAAATACGGAATATATACTCCCCAGACATACTACAGCCAGGAGGAGAAAAAGTGGGAGCGAGCGTTTTGATCTCATGGATGAACGTTATAATGATGCGTAGAATACAGCAATACTAGCTATGAGTAAGAGAAAATCAAGAGAAAATAAGTTGACGAATCATGTTCCATAATTCTCTTATATCTTTATCCTCTTCTGAGCCCCGATGATACGTGACACAGTCCCCTGTGGACCATACTCCACGAACCGTGATATATTCAGCAGTATTCCTGTCGCGATCATCAGCGATATGAGTGATGATCCACCATAACTCACGAAAGGAAGCGTCACACCCGTCAGTGGTACGACATTGAGATTCACTCAGACATTGATAAACATCTGTACGAGTATCAGCGTCGTGATACCAAATGCACTATACTTGGCAAATGGATCCTTCACCCCTCGAGAGATCGCATATCACCGATAGGCTATCGTGAAATATGCAGAAAACAGGAGTATTGCCCCGAAGAGTCAGAGTTCTTCGACGATCACGGAAAATATAAAATCTCACTGCACTTCAGGAAGATAGCCAAATTTCTGTATCGATTTGCCAAATCCGAGTCAGAAAAAACCTCCACTCCCGATCGCGAGGAGTCACTGCTTGGTCTGATAGATCTTGCTATCATCATTCCCCTTCTCGAAGAGTGTGTGGCTATCGTCGAAGTAGTTATCGATACGAGATGATATATATCCGAGCGAACTCCCCCCTGGTCATCCCATCTTTCCGAGGAAATATATACTCATAGCACCGATCATACATGCGAGAAACGAGATCATGAGATATCGTATACTCCCTCATGCGACGAAGTAGAGTGCGGTCAATACTGGTGCGATGATCAGGATAGAGCCAAAGTCTGGCTGGAAGGCGAGCAG
>JAYVLL010000041.1:0-3799 GCA_043759495.1 Candidatus Altimarinota bacterium | reverse complement strand
TTTGGGTGAGTTATCGGGTTTTTCCTCGTATTTTTCTATAGGACTCGTTCTATGATCAAAGATCGCCTGCGTTATTTCGATGCGATCGCTTGGGCATTTCTCTACTCGGCACTCCTCGGATATTTCGCGACACTCCTCGGTGGCCAGATCTATGGTGTCCCTTTTGACTCGTTCATCTCCATTACCTATACGCATAGGGAGAGTATCGTCGGCGCTGTATCTTCGCTCTTTCCATTGCCGATTCTCTACATACTCTGAATCTGTGGCATCTTACTCCTCTTGAGAGGATTTCAGAAAAAAGTCACCGAATTACCGCATGGCTTCATCGGCTATCTCGCGCTCTGACTCTTCTCTGGGATGATATTTCTCTGAGAATTTCTCAACGGATCCGATGATATGTTTGAGTCGTTTTTCTTGATCAATCTGAATCAGATCGGGGCGATGATAGGAATTATTCTCAGTCTCTTATGAATATTTCGAAATATCGAGAAAAAAATCTAGTCCATGCTCGTGGACTTTTTTTGATACTGTGCATCAGCTTTGTGCTGGGTGATGTTATCGGTATTTCGAGTTGATTCTGGAGCATCGATCTCATGCTCTGTCTCTGAATCTATGGTATCGGAGTATTTTTCAGGCCTTGGCGCCTATATAGCCTCGTCGGTATACTGATGTTTCTCTGTGGAGTGCTCTATGGGCATCATGCCTATACGCGCACGATCGATCGGATATCTACTCTCAAATCCGTCTGACTCTATTCAGGGAAAAAATACATCACCGGTGAGGTAGAAAAGGCTCTCTATTCGAAAGACCGAAGCACGACGTATCGTCTATTTATCGACAAGATCGACAGTAGATCGACACAATGATTCGCCACACCGGGACCATATACCCTCTTCATAGATGTTCCGTCGAATCTCGATATATCGATCTGAGATAGACTCGCATTCACCGGCAAGATCCAGAACATTCTCGAATTTCCCCTGAAGGGATATACACGATACGCCTTCTATCAGTGATGATATGGTACGATATTTCTCCCACTCTTCACTCAGACATACCGCTCTGATCCGTCTCTGCTCGAGAAGATATCGATGACTTGGGTGGATATCTTCCAGAAGTGATTCCCTCGTGATGTCGCGAGTATCCTGCTCGGGATCACTATAGGGGTCGATTCCTATCTCTCGAGTGAGACCAAGACCGCCTTTATACAAAGTGGCATCTCTCATATACTCGTCGTCAGTGGATCCAATATCGCATTTCTCATATTTTTTCTCATGTTTTTTCTGAAATACCTTCATATCGGTAGATATGGGCGTATCGGGATCATATGAGGATCGATCTTCTGGTACTCGAGTCTCGTCTGATGGGATGTCTCCGTCGTCAGGGCTACGATCATGGGAATTCTCTCGTATACGCTCGCGACCTATGGCGGAAAGGCCTCGAGTATTTCGACTCTAGCGCTTGCATGACTCATTCTCACGATCACATCACCACTCTCTCCTGTCTATGATGCATGATACTGACTCTCATTCGGCGCAACGATCGGGATACTGATCTTCCATGCTCCACTCGAGCGTATATGGAAAAAGACGAGATGGAGTCCTGCACTGTTGCCATTTATCTCCGCGAGTATATGAGCGACTCTCGGGAGCCTCCCGATCATGATCTATCACTTCTGAGTGATACCAGCCTGAACGATCATTATCAATATCCTGATAGCCTGTATTCTGGGATGGATCCTCTTTCTCAGTATTCTCTATGTCCCTATTGCCTCTCTTTCTTCGATCACTGGATATTATTTCGGGTATCTGATCTATCTTCCGACCCAGTATATACTCATACTCGCCCAGTATTTCCAGTATGGATACCAGTGGGAAGTACCAGAATCATGGCGTGGAACTATCGCACTGAGTCTCATCGGGATATATACGGTACTGATGATCGAGAAATGAACGCTACGATCATGAGTCGAGATGAGATGAGATTCATAGGAGATTATTGTGATCGAGTTTTTCTGTCCTGGTGAGATCTGTATCGGCTCATTCGAGGGCTTTTTTGGCTGCTACGTGGATAATATCCGTGATGAATCTCGCATACTGCAGTGCTTGTTTCTCAGGGAGGAGGAGATTTCGTGAAGTGAAGAAAAAACGGAAAAATCGCTCAGACGCTATGATCGCAATCTCCGGTGAATCGAGTGTAATCAATGAGAGAAGTTTTTGTGATATGATGATCGATCGATCAGGAAGATTGAGAAATTTTTCGACCGCATTGATCCACATACTGATCCAATCCCTGAGGCTCTGATGGATCTCATTCTCATGGAATACCGTCGGCTCAGCATAACGATGGAGAGTCGTGATCTTCATTGCCCTGTGAGGATGTCATATCGCCTGGAAGAGATAGAGTGCAGCATCAGGATAGACGAGGGCAACCAATGAGAGGATATAGCGGGATGGATATCCCTGCTGGAGCAGTTCGGTAACTACAGGAACGAGGTCTTCATAGTATGGATTTTTTATGAAGTGAACGAGTATGAGGAAGAGTCCGTCATTATCTCATTTTGCTTTTTGCTCATCTTTTTTTGTTTTTTGGAGTTGAGATTGTGCCTTTTTCGCAGATTCTTTCTGCTTTTCACTCTTTTCACGCACTCATTCTGTCGAGTGAGATCATGATTCACTATCATCGATGGAGAGTTCTTCCAGTGACATAGAGAGGATGTTTAGAGAGTAGAGTGGATAAATGCATCTGGAATAGGATGTGACTCTGCGATTCAACGGATTTTTTCTCGGATTATCATCTTTTGTTGTATATCATCCTTCGAACGCATCGCATCGATCATATACTGAGCCACTTGTGAACAATCTGCCTCGAGGAATCATCGAGTCGTGATCGCCGGTGTACCAAATCTGATTCCCGATGGATCCATAGGCTTGCGTGGATCATCGGCTATCGCATTCATATTGAGGGTGATACCGACCTCATCGAGGACGGTCTGTGCATCTTTTCCAGAGATACCGAGAGATCCCCAGACGTCAGCCAAGAGGAGGTGATTATCCGTTCCTCATGTGATGAGCCTGATAGTATTCTCTCGGAAAACATGCTCCATCGCTTTGGCATTTTTGAGTATTTGGCGTGCATATTGCTGAAATTCTGGCGTCAAAGCTTCACCAAATGCAACCGCCTTCGCCGCTATAGTATGCATATGAGGTCATCCCTGAAATCCTGGAAATACTGATTTATCGATCTTTTTTGCGATCTCTTCACTCTCACGTGTGAGTATGAGTCCTCATCGTGGTCACCTGAGGGTTTTATGTGTTGTCGATGTGATGATATCGAATCCATAGTCGAATGGATTTTTGAGCGCTTTTCCAGCGATGAGTCCAGCAATATGTGCCATATCTGCCACGGTGATCGCTCCTACCTCACGTGCGATTTCGACGAATTTCGCATAGTCGAGCTCACGTGGATATGCTGAGAATCCTGCGAGGATGATTTTTGGCCTCGTTTCATGAGCCACTCGACGCAGTGCCTCATAATCGATCTCCCCTGTTTCTGGATCCTTCATCTTGTATCGAACAAAATTAAAAATCTTGGAAATGTATGTCACAGGATGTCCATGTGTGAGGTGTCCACCATGAGAGAGATCCATTCCCAGAATAGTATCACCGGGATTACAGAGTGCGAAATACGTTGCGATATTTGCTGGTGCTCCTGAATGGGTCTGTACATTCGCATATTGGCAACCGAAAAGTGCACAAGCTCGCTCGATACAGAGCTCCTCGAGCGGATCTGTATAGGT
>JAYVLL010000040.1:0-2254 GCA_043759495.1 Candidatus Altimarinota bacterium | reverse complement strand
AAATTGGAACTTGGATTGAGCCATTTATGGGTTCTTGAGCAGTATGATTTAATCTCGCCTGAAAGAATGCAATTTTCTGAGATACTAATCCTCATTTGAGACTTAATATAACTTTTTGTGTGGCTGAATGCCCCCTATTTCTTGATGTTCGTCTTGAAAAGCAGTTCAAAAATAATATCGAGTTTCCGTGTTTTTGTTTTTCATCGATGCAGGTTTGTTTTCTCTTTGAGATGAGAGAATATTCAGCCATCCAGATGGTTGGTGGTATTGGGACAAGGAAAGAAACAAAAGGGAGTTGCTCTATAGGTAAATAGGCTCGGAAGAAGACGAAGGATACTCATGTATGCACTTCGTATTTTTTCATGCTTGTATCTCCATTTTCTCTTCTGGTCTGGCATTTCACTTCGTTCATTCAAGAGGGTATAGTGTGTTATAAAACGTTGCATAAAGCGATCGTAGAATGATTCATAGGACGAGCGGGTGAGAAAAGATAGGAGTTGTTTAAGCTCCCTTGCAACAGGACTCTTCGGGTAGAGTCCAATCTTTCGGGTGATGATTTGGTGCATATGAAAGTGACACATTTGTACAGGGATTCATTGCTTCTGAAACCATCACATGACACCAGGTTTTCCATCACACACGATTGCTGCTATCTGCCAACCATAGTGAGATAATTCCCTATAGCATTCTTGGTATACCTGGATAGATTCAGTTTTTACCTCTTTTGCATAAATAACTCGTTTATATGTAGAGTTATACACCGAGAGGATTCAAAAAGACTCTTTGCTCTTTTTCTTTCCAAAGAATGTGACATCCATCACGTACATGCTTGGAAGTGGAAATAAGAGTTGGTAGGGTTGAATTCATATTTTTTTTCCCTAGATTACCCATCTTGGCTCTATAATCATCGAGTAAGTGTTGGATCCATGGGATGGAGTAGGTGTATCTCACCGCGAGGTCATCATATGTTTGACGACCGTGAACGTGAAGTCTCCACATTTCTCTTTGATCTTTTATTTGCTGTTTCTTTCGAGAAGCATTCTGAAAAATATACCCACAAGTATTACATTTCCATCTCTGTTTTCATCGCATATGCCCATCCTTTTTTACCTGACTTGATCAGCACTTCCTACATATTTTATCCATAGGATATAATTCTTATGAGTTAAACAGCACTATAATGCCATAAACTCATAAGAATAGCCACACAAAAAGTTATATTAAGCCGATGAAGAGCTTTATGAACATGCTATATACGAGGAATATTCCCGATCTCTTCTATCAAATCTAATGAGGAGTTTTGTATAATTCTTGCATTTTTCCATATTTTGATATACTATTGCCATACATCGTAAATCAAATATATGAAAACTATACTCCCAAAAACTCCTGGATTACTTCGTGCCTCGCAATGACGAGTACTAAAACCATCGAAAGTCACGACGACCGTACGATTTGATCGAGAACTGAAACGGAAAGCAGAAGATTTTGCACGTGCCAATCATATGGACTTCACGACATTTCTCTCTTTCTCTATCCGGAATACCATGCAGTACGGTGGGAAGATGGAGCCCTACTATGAAGTGTCAGATGAATATGCGAAGTATCTCGATGATACGGTACGCCGTATAGATTCTGGAGAAGAGGAGACATATGGTCCATTTGAAGGGAAAGAGGCTATCGCATTTCTTGATAACCTTATTGTTGCATGAAAATAGATTATTCAAAAAAGTTTCTTTCTGAATTTCAGAAGCTCAGTCATACTGATAAAATTCTCGTAAGGGATACAGTTGATATGTTTCGCGAAAATCCCCACGATCCCCTTTTAGCGAATCATCCTCTGAAGAAGCCAATGACGGGAAGGCGGGCTATCTCCGCACGAGACGATCTGCGTATTATATTTCGAGAGAAAGGAGATTATATGGAAGTTCTCATGCTCGATGTCGGAGATCATACGAGAGTATATAGATAAGTCCTCGAATAATTTTAAATTTGCGTTATTTCGAGAATATATAACTATCATAACTATTCGCAAAAATTGAATAACCTCTACTAGATAAGCTTCTCTATATCTCCCTTCATCGAGAGTGGACTTGTCGGGGGAGCATATCGCTCGATGACATTTCCTTCTCGGTCGATGAGGAATTTCGTGAAGTTCCACTTGATACCCCGATTCCAGAACCATCCCTTCTGGGACTTGAGGAATTGGTAGAGGGGATGCGTACGCGATCCATTCACATCGATCTTCGCAAAG
>JAYVLL010000039.1:0-2332 GCA_043759495.1 Candidatus Altimarinota bacterium | reverse complement strand
TTCAGTGATAATTATCTTCTCACCATCTTTTATGATATAGAGTTCTTTTTTGGTTCGTGTGAGCATATAAATAAAATTATCGAGTAAAAGTATGAGTCTTCGCTATCCGATCTAATCTCTCAGCCAGTTCACTATCACATATAGAACCACGAGCGTGTATCCCATAAGCGAGAGCCTCTTGCATCTTCCGAGAGGGGAATACTTTTCCATCATTGGCAGAAGGCTGTCCTTCTCTCAGTGCATACATGAAAGCTTGGTGTTGAATATCGGTAAGAATCTCTACTGAATTCTTGAATCTTTCTTCGGGATTGGGAGCGAGGATGTTCGTGAATTGAACGGGTGTGAGTTCGATGAGCATAGAATTAATAGTTATTTCGATCAATTAAAAGTGGATTCTTTCGGATCTTAACTCTGATCTCTTCGAGACAAAAGCTTGCAATCTCTGGATCAAAAGTGAGATCATATGAGATAGTAGGAATATTATTTTGCATAGTGAATATTTAAATAATGAAAAAGGTTATAGAGGAATGTATCATGTGGTCATGCAATAGTAATGGGGGATACCTCATCTGCTGACCCATGGTATTCCCATGTATCATTATCCTTGAGATAGTCGAGGGGAAGAACCGGGAATGAAGCTCATGATATTGGGACAAGATAAAATCTCTGATCAGACATAAAGTAATATACAAGGTAGAATATATCCTGATTCATTGGTGCATGATATATAGATACTATATCCCAGTGATATAGTTTCTGTACATCGTATTCTGCGACGATGAGTGTTGGTAATAGTGGCATAAGTTTTTTGGGGGGTAAATTTGGATTTCGATTTAGTAATTTATAACCTTACCGTCGGGGAATGCTCGCTTGTAGGTCCGGACCCGGGAGATTGCTTGAGAGTTGAGGATCGGAGTAAGATGGTCTACAATATCTATAAAGATTGGCTGTGGTTTTCATGGAAACTTTCTTACAATTCTTCATAAGTATTGGAGGCATGAGGATTGGAATTTTTCAGCAGTAGTAAGTACTGCTAATGAGAGTTCGGGGAGATCAAACCCGCGACCGAGTATCTTCACTGATCCAACGAGGACAACTTCACCCTGGTACTCTTTTGCTTCGTGGCGTATTCTTTCTCGATCATCTTTCGATACTTCTCCGATCAGAAGAAAAACTTTAACTCCCCTCGACTCCAACATGGATGCAAGAGTGCGGGAGTGCTCGATATACTCGCAGAAGACAATACCTTTTCGACCAGAGATGCTTGCCATCACTGTAGAGACAATCAATGCGTTTCTTTTCTCTGCGGTGTACATAGCTTCTTTCAGTTTATAAAATTCACCGATGTCATCCAGGTAAAATTCGAAGTCTGAGTAGACTTGTTTGTAGAGGGGGGTTTCATGGATGAGTTCGAGGCGTGTTGTTTTACCATAGTATCTTGGAAATACTTTATCTTCAACATGATTTATCTTGATAGTTCCTGAGAGGGCGTAGAAGTATTCGGGGGAGAGTGAACCGACCCATTCACGACGGTCGTCTGATCCGAGGTAGCAGTCGGCTTCGTCGAGTAACACAAGTCAGAAATCCCGGTGTGATATTTTAGATCGTGAGTCAATCGAGCAGACGGTGATGGAGGGGTACCAGGTGGCTTTTTCTTTCTGGCTGTACTTCTTACCCGATACTTGAACTGGATAGACTCAGAGTATAGAGTATATATCATCAACCATCTGTGCCATCTGAGTAAGATTCTGTACCACAATGAGAGTCCTACGTTTGAGTCGATGGGTGATATCACATATCATTTGAGTTTTTCAAGTTCAAGTGGATGCATGTAGGAGTCATACGGATCACGCTGTAAGTTCTCGTATTGCTTGCTCTTGATAATCATACGATAGGCGTTGGAGCGGAGGATGTTCAATAACTTGATTATCATATTCAGTATAAAAAGGAATAGTAGGATACGATCTAAGCCCGGCTGGTATCTGAATGTATCACGGCATATCGACTGATGGACCATAACACTTAATGGTGTCCGGCATCTTCTTCGCTGCCCAATGGTTCCCGAGACGGATCATGTTTTGCTTCTTCAGGTTCTTGAGAGTATACGATGGACGGTACTTCTCGAAGACTGATTCATGGATGTAGGTTCAGGAACTATTCGTGAGGAAGAGGTGCATGCAGGCTATGATATTATGGATTATTCCTTGAACGAAGCTCTGAGTCCAAGGTAATATCGACAAGCTTTATCCATATCACTGAGATACTGCTCACGTTTGTCTTCCATCATCTCATAATAGTTCGAGGTGAGATCATTTGATGACCAAGCATATGT
>JAYVLL010000038.1:0-2729 GCA_043759495.1 Candidatus Altimarinota bacterium | reverse complement strand
GCATATATAGTAGCGGATGAGACCGATGTGATACAACTCCGCACAGATATCCGAAAAAATACCGTCTACATGTATCCGATCAAGACCGATAAGAAACATATACAAGCACTCTTTCGTTCGATGCTCATCCGTGCTGACAAGCTCTCGAAAGAACCAGAGTTCTATAATACTCTCTGGAACAATTGTGCGACGAGTATCCTCATGCACGCCAACGCACTGAGGTCTGATAAGCTTTCAGCAGGTTCATATACTCTCCTCCCTTCTCACTCTGACTCGCTCCTCTATGATGCAGGACTGATCGATACCGAGCTCTCTCTTCCAGATGCACGAGCATACTATCGTATCGATGAACTCGCTCGGAGTGCCACGGGTGACCTTGATTTTTCCGCGCGTATCAGGAAATCTATCCGCTAATCATATTACTGTATGCGAATACTCTCGATGTTTCTCACCCTGCTCTTGTTGCTCGAATCTCTGATATGAGGTATGCTCGTATCATATGCTGCGACGTGAGGCTCTCAGGGGAATACTGCCGGTGATCTCCCCTATGGTGCCACTACCATATGACGATGATCGCTCGATACGGTGATATATCCGAACGGCAGTGAGTTCGAGCGACTCAGAAAAATCATCGATGAAAAATTTTTTATAAGTTCGTGAAGTACTACGTCATATCTCGATAATTGTCTCCAGAGAGCGAATCTCTGTCCCTCATATCGGTATACGAGTATCGATGAGAAGGCGATCAAGATCATCATCCTCAAGACCTATAGTGGGAATGAAAAGTTCTATGATCGATTTTTCGATATTTCTGGAGTGACACGATGAGTATATGCAGAGTGACTGGAGGGAATCCTCTCGAAAGTTCCGAAAGGGAATTCTATCATGGATTGGACGAGTCTCGATTTTGGGAACTCTCTCGGATGAGAACTCCTCGATGCGAGTTTTGGCATAGATTTTTCCGAGCGTACCGATACTTCTACGATGCTCTGAGCCATAGAACAGAAAGTGAAAGATCTCAAGCGGCAGAACTGTCAGAATGCCAATCAGTGATCAGACTCCTACAGACTCTGTCCATACAATGGAAAAATCTCAAATATCTATCTCCCGACGGAGGATGAACTGATGCGAGAAAATATCTATTTCAGTAGGAATTCCGTACAGATTGCTTCTCTCAGGGATGAGATAGAGTACAGTATCATCGGTGCTTCTTCCGAGTCATCCTCACACCTCTCTGAGAACTATGCGAAAAAATGACTCATAGAACAGTATGAAACTGCGGTGATAGATGATCAGAAAAATGAACAAAGTCAGTTCTCGAGTGGATGACAGATAGAATTCGTAGGAAGTGACTCTCTCAGTTATATGGGTCCAGTACGAACCGTTCGGAGCAATCCTACTCTCGCGAATGCAACAAGTGTCATAGCTTTATTAGCGAATAGAAAATTCAAAACTGAGAATGAGACTCGATTCGTAGCACTTTTGCAGGAAGAGCTCCAGTACTATATCGATACTCTGATTCAGAGGGGATCGGCTATCACGTATACACTTCGGTACAAGAAGGATTCCTATACGCTCGAAGAGGCGAAAAATGAAATCGAAAACAAATCATCAACCCAGAATACTGGAATATGAACCTCTTGATCGTCTTTCTGAGCATCTTTCTGATCTATTTCGCTTCCATCATGCAGTTCGAGTACCAACTATTCAGTGAGATCTGAATGTTCGTCTGCAATTGCAAATGCCAAAGACGTATCAACTGCTCTGGGTGCCTACTTCTCGGATCATGAATCTTATCCTGATTCGATAGAGGAGATCAATACAAATTATATACCAAAATGAAGGGGAAATTTTGAGAAAAACTTCGAATATAAAAATACGAGTTCAGGATCAAAGTATGATTTTGAAATCAAGTATATCGGGCATATCGGCGAGTGAGTAGTGGCTTCTGGTGCAACGAATATGAAACGAGATTATCTCGCACTCATGTCATGAGCGACAGTGCCTACGATCCCATCGATCTTCGAACATGTACCTTCTGATAGTATGGTACTCTATGTCAGAAATCCACAAAATCTCCTCGAACTCATCAATGAAAAACCAGATACGGCGATGCGACTCTCATGAATCGATACGTCGGAGAGTATCCGTGCTCTCATGCGATCATTTTTCGAACTGCAGGATTTCGATCAGCTCCAGAAGCATCTCCAGCATGAGATGGCGGTCATCGTCGATAATCTCGATATCACGGCTCCTGATGTCGTCATCATCCTCTCAGAGGCTGATCGTGAAGCACTCTCACCGACAGGGAAGGCGAGAGTCGTAGGATCGAAGGATGGCTATATCTATATCGCAAATTCCAAGGACTCTCTCGATCGTGTTATGAATCTCGCACCAGCACAGAGTGTCGCGAAATCACCAGACTTTCACTATGTCTGGTGGAAAAAATCTCCCATACTGCAGGATGCACTCTTCTTTGTGGGAGATGCATTTTTCGAAAAGATGCTCGAATTCGAGACCTATGTCCTCCACTATCGAAAGTATCGAGACTATCGTCGACTCTCAGCACTGCAGGAACTCGCATGGTCGTATACAGATGCATTTGGCAAGAGCCCTACGTCACTGCAGGAATTCACTACTCTCGGACTCTCATCACTCACATGAGGAACCCTCTCCGAATACCGTATCCAGGATGGACTCGTCACACATAGTTCCATCGGCACACTGAA
>JAYVLL010000037.1:0-4921 GCA_043759495.1 Candidatus Altimarinota bacterium | reverse complement strand
AGGAAAAAATACCTGGTACGTCTATACCGAGGAACAGAAGATACAGCGTATCGCCGAAGAGTGAATCACGACAGAGGGCATCCAGCGATATAAGGGTCTCGGAGAGATGAATCCTGAGCAACTCTGGGAGACGACTATGGATCCAGTACAGAGAAAGATGTTCCGTGTCACCGTCGATGATGCTGAGAAGGCAGATGCCGTCTTTCGCATGCTCATGGGCGAGGACGTCCCACCACGCAAGCACTTTATCCAATCACGAGCGACACAGGTAGCGAATCTCGACGTGTAAATATATAACTACTCTGTGATGTAGTGAATCGTGATATAGTATCGATTGTCACTCGGAACCGTGATGATATCGAGCCCGATTTTCGAGAAATTCGGTTGTACGATGCTCCGGTAATGTGCGTCATAGGATCTCCCCTTCTCACTCATAAAGAAGTCATAGGTCGAACGGATTGAGTGAATGAGCTCATCCGTACAGTCCGTGGTATTGCAGGAATAGTATCCATAGCCGACATTCTCAGTATGTTTTGATCGATCGATCACGATGGGGTCGATCCCGCGAGCCTCGAACCATCTATCGATCACAGGAAAGTCATAGTCGCTATTGCTCGGACTGCGACGATGATGATTCTGTCACTTCCCTCTCGCGAATTCGATATTCCAGTCATGAGCTGTGACATCAAGACGAGTACCATAACTATATGGAGCGAGTCAGAGTGATGAGCGAGTCCCATTGTACCAGCCGAGCCACTCTGTCCGTACACGATTCATATCGACATTTTTTATTGTGTCTGTATATACTTGAGGCGGAGTAGAGCTATTTTGTGGAATGAGATGTATCTTTGGCGGAGTGAGTATCGGATTCGATAGAGGGACGCTCGATATTGGGGATTTTGGAGTTTTTCTTTCTCGCTTATTGATTGCGACTCGAGATCGATTGTATTGTTTTTTTTCTTCGATGAATATTTTTTTTTGGAGAATAGTATTTTTTTGCATTTGAACTGTCAGGGAGGGCTTCAGTATGAGTGATCCAGACTGAGCAAAAGAGTACTCAGAACTGAGTACAAAAAATATGATGCATATCCAGTATTTCATGAGGGTATTGTAGCACAATGCTGGATTATTGCAAAAAAGAGTAGTGAAGGATTTCTACTTGTAGATATCCCCTCGACTATCAGCATCATAGAAGTATATGAGCACTCGATCATCAATCACTTCATAGAGGAATCGATATTTCCCTATACGGAGCCTATAATTCTCTGGATGTCAGATATACGGTTTCACATCGGCTCACTCAGGATTTCGAGGATTGAGTTCTATCCGTTCCGATTTTTCTACAAATCTCTCAGCGATATCAGGATGTTTTATGAGGAATTTTTTCACTTCCTTGGATGTCTGAACTGTATACATCATGGTATATTATCGAGTATATATCGAGCGGATCTCATCGAGAGAAACACTCTCACCTCTTTCGAGTTCTGCTCGTGCTTCGATCCATTTCTCATGCGCTCACTCAGGATAGACGAGTTCTCGCTCATCTTCCTCGACTGGACGCACTTCGAAAGCAGGCTTCGAGTGTATGAGTACCACGTACGATATCCTCTTCTCACGTGCTTCCCGGGTGTATCGGGAGATATTGTTCCTGTAGTCTGAGAGGGTGATGTACTGGGTGGTCATATATCGAGTAGTTATTTTGTGCAAATAATATACCAAAATATTGCACAAAAGCAAAAATTTATCCGAGCTTCTTCTTCAGTATCTCGGTGAATATCTTCGGATTTCCTTGTCATTTCGAGAGCTTCATACATGCTCCGACGAAGAATCAGAAGAGATTTACTTTCCCTGATGTGTATTCTGCGACTTGGAGAGCGGATTCCGTGAGGACCTGATCGACGATCGCTTCGAGAGCTCAGGTATCATTCGACTGACGCAGACCGAGCTGCTCGACCCACTCACTCGCGAGTCCTCACTCGAAGACGAGCCTTTCGATGACGACCTTCGAATTCGTAGATGAGAGCTCATCGTGTTGCACCATATTGATCACTTCGGCGATCTCAGTGACACTCGATCGGATATCTGAGAGACCCATTTTCTCATGGTGTCACTCGAAAAGAGCAAAGAGAATCGTCGTAATATAGGAACATGACCGTTTCGGATCCTGCGTATATCGAACGAGTTCCTCATAGTAGTCACTCGTGAGTCGATCTCCAGAGAGGATACGGGCATCATCTTCGATCAGTTGATATTCGCTGAGGTATTTCTCTCGTCGGTCTATCGGGAGTTCTCCGATTTTTCTCTCATCGATATAGCTCTCTGTGAGTCTGAGTGGTGGGAGGTCAGGATCAGGGAAATATCGGTAATCCATCGCATCTTCCTTCGATCGAAGTGGCGTCGAGAATCACTTCTCATCGTTCCATCCACGAGTCTCCTGATCGGGCTTATCTCCATTCTCATAGAGCTCACACTGTCGGTCATACTCGACATCGATTGCTCGACCGATCGAAGAGAATGAATTGATATTCTTCAGCTCGACTCGACTCCTGAGCGCCGTCTCCCCATGGAGTCTCACAGAGATATTCACATCACAGCGCAGTTGTCACTTCTCCATATCAGCATCTGAGGCACCACACCATCGCATGAGCTTCTGGATCTCTTCGAGGTAAGCGATGACATCGGACTTCGATCGAAAGTCTGGCTCCGTCACGATCTCCATGAGTGGCGCACCAGCACGATTGTAGTCGCAGAGTGTATTCCCGCCAGCATGGACGAGCTTTCCAGCATCGTTCTCGATATGCATATGATGGATACGAAATGTCTTCACTGCATCTCAGACATACGTCCGCACTTCCCCACCGATGGCGATCGGATGATAGAGCTGGGTGATCTGGTATCCCATCGGGAGATCAGGATAGAAATAACTCTTCCGATCGAATACACTCACCGTCTGGACCATTGATCGCATCGCATGACTCGCTCGTACAGCGAGATCGATGACTCCTGCCGAGAGCGTCGGGAGCATGCCCGGGAATCCCATACAGATCGGACAGACATGGATATTCGGCTCACTCGCGAGCTCGAGCGCATTCGCACAGCTGCAGAACATCTTCGTATGAGACTTCACACGGACATGGGTCTCGAGTCACATGATGATCTCGTATTTTTCGCTATATGATGGCATGATATGAGGTATTATGAGAGGTTTTCTGATGGAGGTATTGTATAGAAAAACAGGAAAAGGCAAACGGAAAGACCGAGAAAGTCTCTGAAAAATATTGTGTCTTGAAATTTGTTTTTCCTCGAAATATATGGTATATTTGATCCGAATTACGATATTTATATGGCTTTTCCAGAAGGATTCTCTGATATATCTGATACAAAAAAACCCCCATTCGGTAATGAGGCACTTACTCAGGGGCTTTTATCATACCAGAATCCCAAAAATAATGCAGATTCTCAATGGGAAAAATTAGTGAAGAGTGTTGCCTTCAGGGCTGAAAAAGAACGAAAAGAATTAGAAGAGACATTTCCTCAGGAGATCCGAGATACAGTTATGGCAATCAGAAGGCAGTACGCTTATCAGGAGTATTTTCTCGATGGAAAGCCTGCGAGCTTCGACTCACTCGAGGCAGTATGGGATCCTATAACAAAGCAGATTTCTCGATCATTTATACATCTGAAACAAGGTGATGAGAAGTATAACCTCCCCGTTCTCATCGATACGGATGGGGACCTCTCACTCAATATACAGAGATGAGAAAAGATATTTTCTGTGGAAGAAACAGGTAAAAATATCGTCAATCTATCTACTCAAGTGATCACGAATAAAGATCCTGTAGATATGTCAAAAGTAAAAATGCAATCAAGAAAAAAATCGAATTGAACTCCAAAGAATATCCACAAATGAAAGTGAGTCTGAGTGAAGCGAGTTGAGGATGGAAATTTTCAGAGTGGTAATCGCACTGTGGTATCGGATAAAAAGGAAGATAATGAATCTGAAAGCATTCTTACAGAGCACTTTTCAGATATTTTCAGAGTGATACCTGGGATAGATGTGACTCAAGTAATTGGAAGAAGGTCTCAAGATGGAATATATGAGATGGTATTCTCGATCAAGGACAGTCCGTCAATCATAGTATGGAAAGATAAAGGGAAAAACTATAAAGTCAGCGCATCTAAAAATGGGGACAGAGATGATTCTACTGATTTTGGTTCGAGGATCATCATCTGATGAAATGAGAGAAAAATTCGACTTCAAAATCATTCCCTGTCTCTCATTCCGACAGAACGACAGGATTTTCTCGATCGTTATAACCCGAAAATGAGCGGTGTATTCTCACTCAATCCATGAGGAATCTCTACACTCCTCTGGAATAATATTGGTATTACTCTCGATCAGGCAAAAGTCATAGAGGCATTCGAGAATCAAGAAGTCGATTTCTGAAGTCCGTATGGAAAACGAAAGATCCATATTAATAGTCTTAGAACTAATAATCATAATATCGAATTACCTCATGAAATTTGGCTTCAGAGAGAGGGGCGAGAAGGAGAGGACAAAAATAATTATTTTGTAATCATCATCCGCAATACCAATACTGGATGAAGTCCTGTCGTAGCATCGATCGGGAGAAATGCCTATACCCCAATATTCTGAACAACAGCAAATCCTGAAGAAAGTAAATTGATACAAGCAGTTCGTGATCGGCTCAAACGTCCATAATTGATTTTTCTTATGAATAGCCTGAATCAGAGTACAATATTCAGTAGAGCAGAAAGAATTCTTCTCCCTATTTTTGCGAGCGCTATACTTTCCGGTGCACCATCTGGATCTCAGGCAGAAGAGATCACACATGATACTGTTGCACGAGTCGAGAGTACTATAGGGAAGGATACTCTCATCTGAGCTCGGTATGGATGA
>JAYVLL010000036.1:0-6868 GCA_043759495.1 Candidatus Altimarinota bacterium | reverse complement strand
TCATTATTTCTTCGACTTCACACTGGCGAACTCGATCTCGACTGGCGTGTCACGTCCGAGAAGATTGATCATCATCTTGATGTGACCCTTTCCAGTATTGATCTCTATGATCTTGCCCTCGCTGCCCTCGAATGGACCTGTTCTCACGACGACATAGTCGCCGATCTGCATATCAGTCTTGTACTCTTCGCTCTTCTCTGTGAGGATACCCTTCAACTTATCGAGTTCCTCACCTCTGACAGGAACTGGCACCGTCCCTGCTCAGAGAAATCCTGTGACATTCGGAGTATTGCGGACGATATACCAACTCTCATTGGTCACGATCATCTGGACGAGGATATATCCAGGGAATATATTTTTTTTTCGTTGGACTTTTTTCCCTCCAGCACGGATCGATACGGAGTCATGTGTCGGAACGAAGACATCGAGGATAAATTGCTCGAGTCCAAATGCTTCTCGGCGTTGCATGAGTGATTGGCGGACATTTTCCTCTGTTCCAGATATGACACGGATGACATACCAGGATCAGAGTTCTTTCGTAGAGAAGTCGAACATAATGATAATAGGATGGTTAGAGGATGAGCGATGTTAACGGGCTGGAGTCACTTCGACGACACCATCATTTTTCACGGGAGCTACAGGAGCAGGTGCCGTACCTGTGCCACTGAGTTTTCCTGAGAGGGATTCTATGATCGTATCGAGATCTTCGCGTGTTCCTGCTTCTCCAGAGACGATGCTCGAGGCTGCTTCGTGTGGGAACTGATCTCGGACGATACTCAGACCAGATCGGAGGGTGAGTCCGAGTGCCTGGAGGAGGAGCGACATGGCGATGATCACGCCGACAGTATAGAACATGTATTTCTTGGTCTCAGTCGGTGTCGGCCAGACGACGTGCTCGAGCTCTTGTTGTGCATCGGAAAAGAATTTGAACATAGTAGATGAAGTGTAGAGGATAGGAGAGGAGAGCAGTGCTCAGAGGAGTGTCTCCTCGAATAACGAGAGAAGTATATGGAAAACTGCCTCCGCGTCAAAGCATTTTAAAATCCCCTCTCGGGGATGTCAATGATCGGAGTATATGAAATATTCGGGAAATGCAAATTTTTTCGTATTAGAGCCAAGATCATTGAAGCGGAGTGGTTAGTTTTTTTGACGGTGCCGTAGGTTTTTTCACTCACGATAATGCTTGTTCGGCTTTCTGAGTCGTACCTTTCGACACTGTTCAAGTTCGGATATTTAGTTCTTTAGGTATTACTTTTCCAGTAGCAAGATCAAGTTCACTTGGTGAGTATCAGAGTCCCCAACTACTCATAAATTATAGAATTAGTATGTTGTTCTATACATGGAGCCACCTATGGGACACGAACCCATGACCTTCCCCTTACCATGGGGATGCTCTACCAACTGAGCTAAGGCGGCAAAAATACTGAACAATAGTGCTTATTTTTCGATAAGTTCACTGAGTATAAAGTTTTCTCGGAAAATTCAAGCTGGAGTGAGGATGATTTTATCATCGATGATCTGGATGTCTCCACTTTTCTCCAGTTCTCTGAGTTTTTCTGGAGAAAGTCCTCTGGTACTCAGGGAGAATGTCCTGATCCCATAGATGATCTTCTCGAGTAGGATCGCCTCTTCAGGGAGGAATTCATCATCTTCGATCTTCTCAGCATAGTATCCACTGAAGGAACTCGCATTCGTCCAACGCCTACCATTCTCATAACTCGTTCCTGAGAGTCCGAAGGCTCGAGTATTCGTATGATTCCAGTAGCCACGATTATGTATACCCTCATATCATGGTCTCGACCAGTTCGAGATCTCATAGTGATGCCAGCCGATTGAGTCGAAATATTCGCAGATTTCACTATATTCCTTTTGCATCTCGCTTTCATTGATCGAATATTTTTTCCAATCTTTCGGATAATAACCATTCTCGAGCATGTAGGCACTCGTATGAGTGATGTGTGGGAATGCCTCATGAAGTTCACGGATATTCGCGAGTGTTTCTCATGGCTTCGAGTGCGGAAGTCAGAGGATGAAGTCGATGTTGAGAGAGATTCAGGATACCATTTTGTCATCCTTGGTGATAGCCGAGGATCTGTCTTTTTCAGAAGGAGATTCTCGTTCCGAGAATGACAAAAGAGCAGTATCTATATTTTCAAGCGCAAAGAAGATGCTTTCTCTATCACTTCGATGAATTGCTTTCAGTGTTTGATCGTTCAGACTCTGTACTCAGATCGATAGACGGTTGATCCCGAGATCTATGAGTCACGATACATAGTTACTCGTGATGTCTTCAGGATTGCATTCGAAGGTGATTTCTGGATTCGATGGTTGGAAGGTTCGAGAGTTGGAAGGTTGGAAGGTTCGAGGGTTGGAGGGTTGGAATATTGGGGGATTGGAATCTTCGAGAGAGAAACATTCGAGCATAGATCATACCTCATCGAGCGTGAGAATCGATGGAGTTCCTCCTCAGAAATAGATCGTGCCAATGCCCCCCTGTGAAGAGGGGATGCCGACGGAGGAGGCAGGGGAGTTTTGTTTCAAAAAGTATTCTCTGATTTCCTTCTTCAGATACTCGATATACCGTCGTTTCTTCAGCTCAGTAAAAATCGGTGTCAGTGCGAACTTGCAGTATGGACACTTCTGACGACAAAAGGGGATGTGGATATAAAAATTCAAAATTTAGAATTCAAGATGCAAAATTGAATTTTGGCGCTGATCTGAGATCCAAAAAATCTATTGTTGTATCACCTTCTCCACGTATTCGAATATCTCATCTTCACTCTGATTCGCATCGATCGTATAGATCGTGTGTCCAGAGTCACGCCAAACATCGAGGAGAGGAATCGTATCAGAGATGGACCAAGCAATACGTTTTCGAATCGCTTCCTCGGTATCATCAGATCGAACGACGAGTGTATTTCCTGTTTTTGGATTCGTTTCTCCCGTATAAATCGCAGGAAATGTTTCCTGAGTCTCTGGATCGATACGGCGTCCACAGAGACGCTCGATAGCTTTATTTTCAGAAAGCTCAAAATAAATGACGTCAAAATCTCACCATACTTTTTCCATCGCATCATTTTGGAATTTATCTCGGATAGCACCGTCTATCAGTATACTTTTATCTCTATTTTTTTCGATAAAATCTTTAGAAAGTTGAATAATATATTCGGGTCATACTTTGTTTCCAGCGATGAGAATCGAATGTACTGTATCTCCGTCGGGGGTTCCATTTTTTGCGAATTTTCGAAGTTCCGAACCCATTTCGAAAAGCACATAGTCAGGATACTTTTCGAGAACTTTTCGTGCTTGGGTTCACTTTCCAGAACCCTGGATACCGATGAGCATGAGATGAGACATAGATTAATTATTGATTATGAATTATTGATTATGAATTGATTGTTTCGAGGTAGTGATAATCTTTGTTAGTATTTTGAGTATTGACAGTAATTCTTGTTCTCTTTCCTGAAATATAGACGCATCTACATATTTTGAATCTTTGAGTAGTTTTATCCAATAGTATGTTTCACGAGCTTCCTTTTGAGAGATTGAGAGTTTTGCTATGAAGTCTTTTTTTGACTGTCAACCGATAGCTTCCTCGACGTTTGCTCCAATAGATGTTGCACTTCGTAGGAATTGTTTCGAGAGAATGAACTCTTTTTTCTCTTCAGAAAGGAACCTGTAGAGTTCTATGCTTTTGAGCGCAAATGCATATGTAAGTGATTGAATAAGGTTGTCCTTTTGTTCCATAAATCAATAATTAATAATCTATCATTTATAATTATTATGAGTTGCTCTCTTCTCCCCGAGCTAATAAGCCGGATTCTGTATCTCGATACACATCTATCTAGGCCATGAGTCGCCCCATGGCTCGAGCAAGGTATACGAGTATTGGCTGTTCCGAAAGCCATTACCAACACAAGTACCATTCCTTTTGCATCAGAGAGGGTTTATCACTCCATCTTTCGCTCTCTCGAGCTCCAGAGGATCCATCTGTAGCATCTTCTCTTTCACTACGAATGAATCGTATGATGAAGATGAATACACCAGATGACTTTTCACCTTTTATGCTCCGCAAGTCAAAAATGAAAAATTAATGGATGCTATCCTGAAGTGAGAAGAAAAATACTTTTAACTTTTAACTTTTATCTTGCGAAGCACGAGTATTGTCTCTGTGACACTGTCCGTATTTACTTCTTTAGATATACAAGCAAACCAGAGCCGTTAGCTCTTCTCCTTTCGGATGATGTCCAGACTTTCCTCATCCCGATTACTCGGGACGCGTGTATCTCACTCGGGGGATTGAGAGCAGATCGATAGTAGAGAAAATTTGGAAAAAAGCAACTTTTCCCTACAATCCACCCATGAAAAATCACTATATCATCGGTATCGATGAAGCTGGACGCTGATCATGGGCAGGACCGATTGCTGCCTGAGGCTGGATGGCGGATTTCTCTCTTGCTTCGAGGCTTCTCGATTCACTCGATGGACTCCATGATTCCAAGCTCCTCTCTGAAATAAAGAGAGAAAAACTCTATGCGGAGATCGAACGTATCCAACATCGAAATGAGTGTCAGTTTGCTTTCTCATATCGTGATGCAGAGACTATCGATACCATAGGAATTCGCGAGTCCAACCGTCAGTGTATGCAGGACGTGATCCTCTCACTCATACAATATACACAACCGACAGATTCGATCGAGATATATATCGATGGATGTGATAATTACCAGTTCGATCTCGGAGAGGACTCTATCGGGTATGACTTCAAAAAACTCAGTATCAAAAAGAATATCCAACACCAAATAACAGGACTCGAACGTATAAAAATATACTACCGTATCTGATGAGATAGGAATTCTCTCGCTATATCTGCCGCTTCGATCATCGCGAAAGTGCTCCGAGACCATATGATGTGTGATTTTCATGAGGATTTCCCAGAGTATGGATTCGACAGGCATAATGGCTATGGAACAAGGAAACACGCGGAAGCACTTATTCATTATGGCATAACTCCGATACATCGCAAGAGCTATGCACCTGTGAAAAGATTGATTTCTCCCTCAGTGTCATTATAGTTTAGTTATATTCACTTTATTTCTATGCGTATTTCCTATCGTTTCCTTGCGATCTCACTCCTTTCGTTTTTCCCAGTTTCGATGTTTGCTCAGAGTGGGAGTCTCACTACGGAGGAGACCCTGAAACAACTCATACTCCTCGTGAGTCAGTATGATTCTCGTATACGATTCCTCGAGTCTGAGAATACTATACTCAAAAATGAGATGATGAAGGCAGGTATCAAGATCCCATTAACTATATATACGGGTTCAGTGATTCAAGAAGTACAAAATACAACGATACCCTCCGTTTATCTTACTGGAATACTGACCCCCCCACCTCCCCCGATAGATATAACCTGAGCCCTTATCACACAGATGAATAATCAGTATGGAAATGATATCACAGGATTTATCATGCGCATCCAGAAAGAGTGGAAAGATATACGTAATGCCTATAAACTTCCAGAAAATGCTCAGATCGGTGGATATGAATTCGTTCAGAGTGGTGCACTCGACTACGTATTTGTTGATATCATATTCGGTACTGGAATCTCTGGTATCTATGATGCAAAAATCCTCTATCAATTCGAAAAAAAAGAATATAAACGGAAGCTTATTGGATTCTTCGAGTACAATACTCCAACAACTCGATATACTACACGAAGTGGATCCAATCCATTCTCTGGTGCTCAACGTTCATTCGTCAAAGATCCATATTTTGCTGGAACAGCATGAGTCCCGGGAACTGCCATTGCAGCTACTCCATCGACTGGAACAACAGCATCCACGACATCTGCGAGTACAACACCAGCGACACCAATACAAACTCCTACTCCAACGACTCCAGCAGGATTCTCCGATGTCGAAAAGGCATATTCTGAGAAACGATACCTCTCGGTCATATCACTTTCGAATAGTTACCTGGTGAGCAATAACCCCACCTATGATATCCTCCGTATCAGATATAGAACGTATTTTATCATCGGGAAATATAATGAGTCTCTCGCTGAGATCGCGAAGATACAGGTTCTCGGTAAGCTCGATAAACAGACGGCTTGTGATGCTCAGGTCATCGCCACCTATAGCAAAGATACAACTCTCGTCACAAAATACACTACTGCATGTGCAGGAAAATAATCGAGGTGTCGTGCTCTGAATCTCTCAAAAAAAGAAGGCTTATACATGGAGGCCTTCTTTTTTCTGCTTCATCGTGAGCTTCATCTGAGCGATCTTATCATGGAGTGCATTTCATGACTTCAGAGAAAAACTACTTCCACACCCACAGTGGGTATTGATCAGGTTACTTTTCGCTATCCATTTTTTCCCGGTCCATGTGAGTGTCGCGTTCTCGAGCAATGGGAGATATTTCGCTGAGCAATAGAGAGTGATGCCATCGTGTTCGAGACGAGTATCGAGAGTATCATCCTGGACTTCCTGGATACGGATCTTGTGTCCAGCGCAACCAGAATCAGTCACGATACATGATATTGTATGTATGCCTCTCTCTTTCCAGGATGTGAGTGTCGCGCGATCGAATCGTATCATATTGGTGTGAGTGTTTAGTGATATATTTTCCTGTATTCCCATCGTCCATCTGATTGTCTGATGACACTGAGATCTTCACCTCAGAACGGTTTTGGTATTTTTTGTAACAGTCACTTCTTGAGAAGGGACTCCCCATCTTTGACATCATTCATGCCTTGAGATACTTCCGTGATGTATGCGAGATAGAATTGTTTCGTTCCTCGATGGAAGGACTCAAAACAGTTCGTAGTACTCCTTGCGAGTGGATTTTTGAGATCTTTTGGTGC
>JAYVLL010000035.1:0-12186 GCA_043759495.1 Candidatus Altimarinota bacterium | reverse complement strand
GCTACTTATGAGAAATTCGAGAAAAATATATCGAGTGATTTTTGTTTCTGGAGACGGAGTATCTGCTCGAGTGCTCTATGGTCTGATCAGTATCGTGATGGAGCATCTTTCTGTATCGAACGGATATGGTTGATCAGGATGTCATAACGGATAATCTGTACGAAGAGTGGTTGTCCTGCGCCTATCTCTGCTATGATCCTCTCTCATACTTCTGCTGCTGAGTTTTTCGAAAAGCTCTCTGTGATACGTGCGAGTATCGCTTTTCGATTATGGTACTGCATCTGCGGGAAAAATCATCGAATCTCGGCGGTCTTCAGTGTGATCATCTCGACAGAGAGAGGAAGTGGGAGGAGTCGACTGGAGAGGGGAGATACTTCGGCGCCACGAGAACCTCCATACGATCCACCACCTGGTCCGTACTGGATGGGTGAGATTGGCGTGATCGGTGAGATCGGTGTTCATCATCCACCTCCTATGACAGGACTGACGAGTGCAAAAGCCGAGAAGTGATCCGTCGTGAAGGTACAGATATTTGATACCACTTGACATGTCCCGATGAGCAGATACCGTCCTGTTCCAGTATCTGCCCTATAGATCTGGCGTGTCGTACCACTATTCACACTCGGGACCATCAGTTGTACAGAAGCCACTCATCCAGAGAGTGCCAATGATGTATCCTGACTTCCGAGGTATTCGATCCTCGTCGCTGTGAGTCTGCCACTCAGTGTATCGATATCCATGGATCCTGTCGCGAGACGTGGTGGTGAGAGATATCCATCCCATATTCCCGATGCACTGATCGAAGTAGTGCTAAGATCGATCTGATAAGTGCTGAGCGTTCCTGTATGGATGAGACTGAGTATTCTCCTACTCGCTCCAGTGGCAGTATACCCAGATGCGCTCGATCCCTCGATATACGTATTCGTATTTCCCGTCGCTGTCCCTGAGAATGTAAGTGCGATTCCTGCAGGAGTGATAAATGTTCCCGTCATACCACTTCCAGCACAGACAGATTGGTGACAAAGAGATACATGGTATATATAGTCTGTGGTAAAGTCGAGCGATATAATATCCGTCGTGGTGAGTGATCCAGTGGTACTCAGACTCGGAAAAGTAATTCATCCGCTTAGCGATCCAACCTTCCAGAAACTGAGCCCTACTGTCCCACTACCAGTAGTCATGATCGAGATATGTGCCGTATTCCCACGGATAATATCTACTGTATGGTTCACGATCTTTCCCACAGAAATCCCTGATCCTGATCCACCTCATCCATCCCCTCCAGTACCCGATGTCAGTGTAGCAATGGTTTTTTCTATATTCGCGCGTCTCCCTGATATCATCGTATCCGTGAGTGATGGATCAGTATCTCCTGATACGAGGATCGCATTCCTGATATCTGCTCGCGAACGATTCGGATAGAGACTCCATGCGAGCGTAGCGATACCACTGACATGTGGCGTCGCCATAGAGGTTCCTGAAAGTCGAGTATACTGAGCTCTCTCCCCATCATCATAGTATGTCATCGTCACTCCTGATCCTCCTTCGATAAAGCATCAGAGATACGGAGTATTGGTCGATGGATCTCTATCATCGAGGGCATCTGTATGCCATCAGAATCGGATCGTATAGTCAGCTGTCACATCGATCGTTTCTGTCACCATCGCGAATGTTCCCATGTGTCCATATGCGACGAGTGGTCTTGCACCCTGCTGAGCAAACATAGTGGGTTGATCGAGTTTTTTGAACTGGACAAACGTTCCTCAGGTGCTGTATTCGAGAGTGATAGGATCTTTGGTTTCCATATTCGAATGCGGTGTGTTGCACCATATCGGAACCTGGAGCATGACATGTCTTGCTCAGGCTATAGCTGAGAAGGATTTCGAGAGGTATGCATTTTCATTTTTTGCATAGGCAATCCCACTCCCCATGAATGATGTTGTATCAGTAAATATTCGAGTTTCTCCGCTCATGGACTGAAATATTCATGTATGCGAGGCGTTTTCCACGATCCAGCCATTTGCTATGGAAATCGTATCATTTCTCGAATCTATAGAGGTTGTATACGTACTCGCGATAGAAGTTCCAGGAGCCGCGATATGAACTGATCCTGTACCATAGTTCGAGAAGCTCGCTCGAGCTCCATTCCCATCGACAGCGCCGATAGCGAGCATATTGCTCAGTCACGGGATCGTGACTGAGCCTGAATATACACGAGTATATCCGCTCATGGTTGCACCTGAGACAGTGATATCCGTCGCGAATCCTGCAGGGTAAAATTTATTATAATCTGTATTTGCTCCATTATTTCCTGCTGCCGCGATAAAGAGTCCGGGGAAGTCCTTGATCGCAGTATACGTGAGCATGTCATAGTCGAGATCACTCTGTGGATGTCCTCAGAGAGATCCGAAACTCGCGCTGATGATCTTGGCTCCATTCTGTTTTGCGAAATTGATAGCCTTGATAATGGTCCAAGTTGTCGCATTGATCTTATGTCCATAGACCTTCAGTGACATGAGTTGCACTCGAGGAACCGTCGATCCTGAGGCGATACCTGAGGCCATCGTGCGCTCTATGATACCTGCGACATGCGTACCATGTCCACGATACATATCTCACTCAGTCGGATCGAGATCTCCTTCGCCGAAATCATATCCATGGATACATCCTCCGAGTGGTGCTCCAGTATCTGAGACACAGCGTGTACCATCCCACATCTTATCGATGAGTTCGGGATGATTGTAGGCGATACCAGTGTCGAGGACCCCCACTATGATGCCCGTATTACTCCCACTCAGTACTTGTGGGGAGATTGTTTGGATATCAGAAAATGGAATGAGTTGAGATGCCGTATTGAGTGATTCGAATGTGGAATCGGTCGATGCCAGTTCATAGACAAAATTCGACTGAACTGATACGATTCTCGGATCACTTCTGAGTACATCCATCCACTGTTGTTTCGATGATTCCGTTTCGATCGTACCGATATAATCCGCTCCATCTGAGATAAATGCGACTGTGAGAGTGGGTGATGGTGCTATACTGGCGATAGCAATAGTTCCATCGAGCATCATCTCATCGATCGTGATATTCTGCCGATTCTCTATATCTGCGATAAGGCTTGTTTGTGATGACAGCCCCATGGTACTGATATCTTTTCGAAATTCGATCAGGATTTCTCTCTCTGGATGTGCTACTCCTTCGAATACATCGATCCATTGCATCGTATCTACCATCTGAGAGAGGGTTCAAGTCTCATCATCGTGTGATATCACTGGAGAGTCGATCATCCCCGATGATTCGAGAATCGCACCGGTAGCAATACTCCCTGTTCCACCTTCCAGAGAGGGCTCATCAGTGAGAATCAACCCACTCGAGGTCTCATCTGAAGCCGTATCATCAGTAGGTGTATCGACTGCGCCTGTCATGTCCTGTGAAGGTGATGATCCTCGAGCAATAACAGCGAGTGACAGAGTATCTCCAGCATCAATACTCTCTGCGAAGCTGGCGAGAGGAGCAAGTATCAGATCCAACAGAAATATCACTGCAAGGATCAAGGATATGCGACGATAAAATGTATTCATACTACAAAGTTAAAAATAATCAATACTATTATGCATAGTAGACATTTTTAAAAAATTGCAAATTTATTTTTTATATTTATAGAATAGAAAATCCCACTCTTGGTAGAGTGGGATTTTCTTGCTGATGTGACTCCAGGGCGTTGAGATTATTTCGATATATATGAGAAGACTCCATCCATTATGAGTGATGAGCGCTTATCTATGAGTGCTTGCTTCAGTTTCGTATACTGGCTCGTCGTACTCAGACCCTCGGTACGGATCTTTCGTCCGATATGATTGATGAGGATGTCATAACGGAGTATTCGACCGATATGCGTATTGGATTTCTCGATCTCCATCTCGATAGCATCTACAGTTATACTCAGATCCTGGATTTTGATCATGCTCTCGATCCATACGAGTGTCTTCTCTCGATTCCGGAAATTCACTATCGTCTGCATGACGAGTGAAGTGAGCGGAGTTCCATTTGTCAGAATCGAGGTCTTTCCATCGGAGAAGACTTTCGACGTGAGGACCTGGTTCATGAGATTCTGTCACATAGTTCCTGCACCGCCAGAATATCATCCACCTCATCAGATCGAACCATATATCGGAGTTCCTCCTCCACTCGATCCTCCAGTCGATGGTGTCGTCATGGTGCCGAGTGCAAAGGCCGAGAAGTGATCCGTCGTGAAGGTACAGAGATTGCTCTGGATAGTACATGTTGCGATAGAGACAAATACCTGTCCGATCGAATCTGCTCGAAAGATAGGGATCGTCGTACCGTTCTCGGCAATGATAGGGATCATCACTGTTGCGAGCTGACCAGAGAGTGCGAGTGAAGCGATAGGACTTCCGATGAGTTCTATCCTCGTAGCTGTGAGTGCGCCGCTACTCGTCGTGATCGCACGTGATCCTGTATAGGTCTCTGGGATATTGATCATCCCATCCCATATCCCTGATGATGTGAGTCGCAGGTTGTATGTCGGGATTTCGACTCGGATATTGGTGCCAGTATTGATGAGAGTGATCTTCCCTGACGCTGTCCCACCTGAGAATACAGCACCCGTCGTCGTCGCGTTCCCGATATAGACATTCCCAGTACTCGTGAGCGAACCCGTGAGGACAGCAGAGACAAGTTTCGGAGTATGGAACATCATCGTTACACCTGTTTGATCACAGACGATCCGTGTACATACATCGATATGATAGTAGTATGTTGTATCTGAATTGAGGCCTGATACACTCCAGATCTCATTGACACCGTTCTGAGATTCTCTATTTCCGCTGAAGTAGGTATTTCTCTGCGTGGTATGTGCGGGTGCGAGACCAGCCACACAGGCAGTTACCTTATAGAGTTCACCCCGAGATACTCCTGCAGTTGGATAGAATTCAGTACTATTATAGTAATCACACCCGAGTGCATGTATCTGATTGATATAGAGAAGCGTGTTACTATCGACACCGGATGTATCGGTATATCCTGCTGAGATGGTACTTCCTGTATAACCAAGTGTCTTGAGAATGATCCTCACCCCTTCGACACGATTGATGCTACTATCTGGATTGAAATAGAGTGAACCCGTAGAGAAGATGCCCCGTCGAGCGAGATTTTCGATATATCCACACTGGTCACTGAGGGCGCCAGTAACATCGAGAAAAATAGTACCTGTACATCCTGATCCACTATAGCCACCTATTTTTCCGAGAAATTTCGCAACCTCTCATCGAAGTGGGGTATCATACAGATGATATTCATTTTCTCTCTCCACTCTGGATATGATGCCCGACTGTGCAAATCGATCTGCTGAGTCAGCATCAGGATTTGGAGATAATATCTCCTTATTATTGGCAACTGAGAGATAGGTATCGAGCGATTCTTTACTCTTTTCGAGTGCTATACGGATTCAGGATTCCCCGGAAATCGTATGGGAATACTTGCTGATTTTTGGTATTTCGAGTGACTCGAGCATGTTGAGGATATTGAGCCGATATGGGATCATGAGCTTGCCTTCCAGACTGGACAGATAATCTCCCGTATAGAGAATCGAGTTTCTGATATCCCAGAGACTCGCATCAGGCCGAAAGCTCATCGCGAGTGCCGCCGCACCAGCGACATGAGGAGATGCCATCGAAGTCCCATCGAGGTATTCATAGCCATCAGCGTATTCTCCGGTCGTGAGTGCCATAGGAGTATCGATAAAACATCCATAATGTGACTGTCCATTCTCCGTATCGTCGATGCCATCACTGTGCCATCGCACGCGGATACTGAGATCTCGTGTCACACCATATGATCCGAGGCTTCCCAAAAAGAGTCGAGAATATGATCACTGATACCCATTTATATATATCGAATTCTGCCAGTTAATAGTCTCTTCATCGAGATCGAGAATAGATGTATAGAGTCATCCAGTACTGATGAGGAATTCGAGGTAGTCCTTTTTCTCATAATAGTCACTCGCAGGGGTATCACACCAGATTCCGAGTTCAAGATTTTGAATATCTCGTGTTTGGGTAGGAAATGCTTTCTGTATATAGACATTCTCTCATGAGACATAGGGTGAGCTCGTATTTCCCCAGAGGACTCAGGAAAATGTCGGAGTCACACCATCGATCTCACCACTCACGACCGAGACATTTCGAGTGGCCCAGTTCGTCGGTTTTCCAGTCGATTGCTTCTGCCATCCATCCGAATAGGATACAGTAGACATCTCTGAGGATACCGTGACAGTTCTGACAGTGCTCAGTATATTGGCTCATGGAGCTGCGACATGGACACTTCCTGTACCATAATTCGAGAAATAGGTGAGTTCGTCATCCTGATCGGTTGCAGCTACTGCGATGACATTATCGAGCGCTGGGATGATCTCTGATCCAGACAACACGAGTTCCTGATCGATGATCATCTCACCAGAGACGATCGTATCGCTGCCAAATCCTGCAGGGAAGAATTTGTACCCACTCGAATCAGAATCATCTCCATTGTTCCCTGCAGCAGCGACGAAGAGTCATGGAAATCACTGGATAGCGTTGTAGGTGAGAAAATCGAAATCACTCTTCCGACCTATAGAGGAAGCTCATCCGAAACTCGCATTGATCACCCGAGCACCATTATTGGTCGCGAATTTGATCCCTCGGATGATCGACACGGTATCCGTACCGCCATATGCATCGAATATCTTCACCGCCATCAGCCTCACACGTGGTGCAACTCATACGACTCCTGTACCATTATTTCCGAGGGCTCCGATCGTTCCTGCGACATGCGTACCATGATAGATGGAGTAGTCATCCATCGGGTCTCTCGAATCATTCGCATAATTGTACCCATGGATACAGTTTCCGATATACGCTCCTGTATCAGAGACACAGTCTCTCCCATCCCAGAGTTTCCCAACGAACTCAGGATGCGTATAGGCGATTCCCGTATCGATCACGGCGACGATGACGCCAGTGTTTGAGAGTCGACCACTCGCATATGCCATCGCCTCTGGAAAGTCGATATCTGCATCGACCGTTCCAGTCATACCATTGATCCCTTGGCCCTGGTTATCGAGTCCCCAGAGATTCGAGAATCTCACATCATTCGGCTGTGATCGTCCAGTGAATGTACTCGGAGAGTATCATATTGACTGCTGAGTTCTCAGAGTTTCCAGAGTTTTTGACATTCATTGGATCTGATACTTGAAGTTTCTCTGGACATGTTCGACGCGAGGATCTGTTTTGAGTGCTACGATAGTCGCATCGATCTTTTGCTCATGTGAGAGGGTATCGACATATTCGACACTCGGGAGAAATGACACACCTTCATTAGATGGAATAGAGATAACATTCATCACCACCATATTCTCTTCAGGCAAAGTCGTCGTCACGGTGATATCCTGCAGTTGTTCTATCGATGCGATCTCTATTTTTCCTTGTGTCGTATCGATATCGATACTCGATGACTTGAACTCTACGATAATATCATCGGATGGGAGAGCGAGTGACGCCGTCGATGATCGAACTGGAGTGATCTCGATCTGTTGTCCTCGTACTTCTCGCACTTCCTGGAGATCGACGGGTGTATCGAATATCGGAAGTGTGAGTGTTCCAGTGTGATCCTGAATACTACTTTCTGATGATTCGATCACTGCTCCTGTCTGGATCTCTAGAGTGAGCATATCTCCAGTAGCAGTTGTTTCGATCACTGTGAGTACTGGATCAGTCACTACGATCGGCTGAGTATCCAATGTACCAGAAAGTGTCTCATCCGCATACGTGATGATCGGTGCCAAGAGCTGAGTACTGATCATGCTGCATATCAGGACTTCTGCGAGTGCGATACGAAAGAGAGAAGACATAGTGAGAAAATAAGGAATAACAAATATACGATACCATTCTCTTTCTCAAAATGCAAATATCGAGCATGCGCTCTCCTGAATGCATCGCAAGAACAGAAAAAAATCCAGGATTCCTGGATTTTCTCGAATCTGTATACAGAGAGTATACGATTATTTTGCGAGTGATCGGTAATATTCTCGGATAATTGCCTTCTCACGCGTCTTGCGATGAGAGATCGCACGAGAGTGATTCTTCTGACCCTTGAGCTTATTCGCAGTACGAGTCTGGAAAAAAGACTTCTTGTATCGCATCAAGAGTTTTTCGCTGGATTCACTTTCTTTGCGGATAGAGTAGCAGATCATAGAGTTATGGAAATGAGAATAAAATATTTGACCGGATACTATGGAATAAAGAAGGAAAGTCAAATCTATTTTGTGGAGCTGGATTCCGGATAATTATTTTCTAGTAAGCCACACTCTTATTTCCCGCCCTTCTTTCTCTCACCTTCTGTGAGCCACTTCTTGCGGAGACGGAGTGACTTCGGAGTCACTTCGACGAGTTCATCTTCTCCGATATAGTCGAGGCAGTCTTCGAGCGTCATCTGGCGGATCGGTGTGAGACGAATGGCTTCATCCGTTCCTGATGCTCGCATATTCGTGAGTTGCTTGTTCTTCGTCGCATTCACGACGAGATCTCCACCCTTCAGGTGTTCCCCGATGATCATCCCTTCATAGAGCTCAGTCGTCGGATCGATCAGGATCGGTCCACGCTCTTCGAGTTTCCAGAGTGAGTATGCCATAGCGATACCAGGATTTCCTGAGATCATCGATCCGACATCACGCTTCTCGATCGGTCACTTATAGTCATCATAGTGCGAGAATGAGGAGTAGATGATACCCTCACCCTTGGTTTCGATGACGAATCGTGAACGGAATCCGAGGAGTCCTCGAGTCGGTACTTCGAATTCCATATTTGTGATGCCATTCACCGTATTCATATTTTTACACACTCACTTACGCTTTCCGAGCATTTCGAATATCGTTCCTGAGCGATCCTCGGGGACCCACATGACGACGTTCTCCATCGGTTCCTGCTTGCGTCCACCGACTTCATGGAAGATGACCTGAGGACATCCGACCTGGAGCTCGAATCCTTCTCGGCGCATCGTCTCGACGAGGACTGAGAGGTGGAGTTCTCCACGACCTGAGACCACATAGCCATTGCCATCTGATCCATCGAAGTCGATGAGGAGTCCTACATTCATCTCCATCTCCTTCTCGAGGCGTTCTCGAATCTGGCGAGATGTGACGAATTTTCCTTCCTTCCCGGCGAATGGAGAGTCATTCACCATGAATTCCATCTTCAGTGTCGGAGCATCGACCGTGATAGCTGGCATTGACTCGACATCCGGATTGGTCGAGACGGTCTCACCGACATAGATATCAGGAATACCAGCGATCGTGATGATATCTCCCGCTTCACCCTCTTCGACTTCGATCTTCTTGAGTCCGAGTGAGGTATAGATCTTCGAGATCTTTCCTGTTCTGCGCTCACCGTCATTTCCGACGATCGTGACTGATTGTCCGACTTTCGCCTTCCCCTCATAGACACGACCGACTCCCATACGTCAGACATAGTTGTCATAGGCGAGATTGGCGATCTGCATCTTGAACGGTTTCGATATGTCATTCGCTGACTCAGCGACCTGTTCGAGGATCGTATCGAAGAGCGGATAGATATTCACGCGCTCATCAGTCATCTGTCGGATCGCGATGCCTTCACGGGCGATCGCATAGACGATACGTCCATCTGTGATATCGAGCTGTTCATCAGTTGCTCCGAGCTGGATAAAGAGGTCGAAGAGCATGTCGACGACCGCCTCAGGTTGTGCTGTCGGCTTGTCGATCTTGTTGATGACGATGATAGGCTTGAGTCCGAGTTCGAGTGCCTTTTTCAGAACGAATTTCGTCTGTGGCATAGGACCCTCATACGCATCGACGACGAGACACACCGAGTCGACCATACGGAGCACTCGCTCCACCTCAGAACCGAAGTCCGCATGTCCGGGAGTATCGACGATATTGATCTTCACGTCCTTGTACATGACGGCAGTATTCTTCGCATAGATGGTGATCCCTCGCTCCTTTTCCTGATCGTTCGAGTCCATAACACAGATATCGACCTGTTCATGAGCAGCGAATGTTCCTGACTGGCGGAGGAGTGCATCGACGAGAGTCGTCTTTCCGTGGTCGACGTGGGCGATAATGGCGATATTGCGGTATTTCATAAAAGAAAGTGAGGTAAGAGTATGTCGTAGAGAGAAGGGTATTCTTCGAAAAACACACCAGAAAATAATCCCATTTTCTGGGAAATCTTGGGTGAGTATATGGAAAAAATAGGAAAAGCAAGAGAAAATATCCGCCCTCAAGGAGCGTACATCGTTGCGAAAATGGAGAGTGAGATTTGCATGAAAATAAGAAATATGATACCATAGAATTCTAACTATATACTTCTATGCCACGCGAAATCGAACGCCAATACATCGTGAATACTGATCATCCTGACTGGGAAAAACTCAGGGATTCTCTCCCATCGAAAAAGATCGTTCAGGCGACCATCCATCGAGGTGAGAAGAATAAGCTCCGAGTCCGCCTCATCGAAGATATGAAAACTGGAACGAAGACTGCAGCATTCACCTTCAAGGTGAATATAAAAACCAAAAAAGACCAGCCGAATGTCCGTGATGAATACGAGTGGGAGGTACCATATCGTGTGGCGCTCTACATCATGATCGGACATGCCGACGTGACGAAGATCCGCTATGAGTATCGCCATACTGATGGAAAGATCTGGGAATTCGACGAATATCGAGATCACAACCATGGCATCGTCCTCGCAGATATCGAACTGAAGTCCCTCGATGAGAAGTTCGACATACCGACACTTCTCGGACAAGAGGTCACGAAGAACAAAAAAATCACGAATAACTCATTTTCTCAGCATCCATATACGAACTGGTCGCGTGAGGAGAAAGTGTGGTACGAGGGGTTGAAACGGACATAATGCAGACTAATCCTCCCGAGAGAGACGGAATATATCACCATAGTCGAGAATATCAAGCTCGATAGCCGGATGTCTCTCACGGAATCAGCTATATTCAGAAAGGGAGACTCACTTTTTCCGATACTTGATCTCGCGCGCGATCTTCCCTTCGAGGACGAAGTCCACTTCTTGCTTATCCTGTGTCCTCCAGAATCCTATATCATCAAGGGTATAGGACTCGAGCAGATAACGGAAAAATATATTCTCTGTATATCATCCCTTATCGAGTCGAGTATCGATAGGTGAGAAATCCCGCATAAATGCATTGCGTAAGCCCGTATCATAAAAGTAGCATTTTGGCATTTTTGTCAGTTCCTTTCGGATATTGGTATACCATGGACGGATGAGTGCTATATGGAATGTTTTCTGGAGTATGAAGAGGAACTTATCGACTGTCGGCTGAGAGAGTCCGAGAGTACGAGCCAGTTCATTGGTATTGAGAAGTGAACCTGTCTGGTCAGCGAGGATCCTGATAAGTGAGAAATATTTGAGCTCATCTTGGATCCCCGATTCGTATATGTCTTTTTTGATATGGTCAAACGTATATTCTCGGAGACGCTCCTCCTTCATCTGTAGCTCAGGCAGGAGTACGATCTCGGGATATCCTCAGTAGGTCACATACTCGAGAAATAGCCCCTCGAGACGGATCGTCTCTGCTCGAGTATCTGGTCCTCTCTCATATCTACGAAAGGTGAGAAATTCACGGAAATCGAGTGGCAAAAGAAAAAATACTTTTTTTCTCCCGATCAGAGAGTCATGGAATTTCCTATCGATATAAAATGATGAACTTCCAGTCACGATGAGCTTCAGACGAGGTGCATAGAGATCATAGTGGTATTTCAGGAAATTGGTGGGATCGCGCAGATACTGTATCTCATCGATAAAAATTGTCTGTTCTGCAGTATTCTCGATGCGAGTGATAGCAAATAGCTCTTCTGGATGACTATCGAGACGGGAACGGATCTCAGGATCTTCCAGAGTGAGCCAGCTCTGTTGTCTCGTACGTGGAAGAGTATCTCTGAGTTGTTTCATGAGGGTAGTCTTGCCGACTTGACGAGGTCAGATGATGAGAAGTATATCCTTTGTGTCGATATATTTCTCTATATGCGGGGTGATTTTTCGTGGAAACATGCAGATATAGTATCTCATATTTTGAAATAATCAAATAATTTTTATTTCTCATTTTAAAATTATC
>JAYVLL010000034.1:0-3586 GCA_043759495.1 Candidatus Altimarinota bacterium | reverse complement strand
GGAGAGTCAGGATCCTCGATCCTTCCCTCCCTAAGATAGGGAGGGTGAGGGAGGGTGTGTGTTTTATCTTTTCCATCTGTCTCAGGGGAGGAGCCAAACGTCACACCCCTCCCAGCCTCCCCTGTCTCAGGGGAGGAGGGAGATGGAACGGCGATACGAGCATAATGCCCCGTCGAAATACCATCGAATCCGAGTGAGAGCGCCTCTTCGAGGAAGAGATCGAACTTCACGAGATTATTACAGTAGACATCTGGATTCGGTGTTCTTCATCCTTCGTATTCCCGATAGATATATTCGATGATACGCTTCTCATACTCTTCTCGATAGTCGAAAGTATAGAATGGTAGATCGAGATATATGGCGACTTTCTTGGCCTCTTCGAGATCAGTGAGTGTCGGACAACTGTCCGGATGCTCCTCATCGAGATAGTTGATCATGAATCCGCACGATACATCATGACCATCCTCTTTCAGGAGGTATGCTGATACGGCAGAATCCACCCCGCCTGAGAGTCAGACGAGGATTTTTTTTGGAGTATTTGAGCCTTCGGATGTTAGAGTTTGAGATTCTTGGCTCATGAGTTAAGTGTGGCAATGATTTCTTCCCAGTCCTTCATACGATAAATCCGTGGATGAAGTACGTCAGTCTGGTTCCATGGTCGGTCGATGAGGATACAATCGATCCCATACTCTGCGAGATCGATCGCATTATGCAGTCCATCATCGATCATGAGCGTGATACCATAGGACTTACAGAGGGTGGATTTCGAGTGATGGTATTTCGAGA
This sequence comes from Candidatus Altimarinota bacterium, assembly GCA_043759495.1. GTDB lineage: Bacteria > Patescibacteriota > Gracilibacteria > BD1-5 > UBA2023 > STC-74. Next base: position 2,800 of record JAYVLL010000034.1, on the reverse strand, counting down.
GATGATTCGCGAAGTGGATCCGACTCGGATGGATCTCAGGAAAGTATTGCCCGACCCAGAGCTCGGTATCTCGACGATGATCATGCTCATTGCGCGCGGTGACGATATGGAGGATCTTCTCCTCTTCCATGAGTCGGTAGATGCCATCGATCGACCCTGCGAGAGGAGTGATACCGGTGAGGTGGTGCGACTTCCAGAACGTCATGAGCTCATCGGTGTCCATATCGCACTCAGGAAAGTCAGTCCAGTCAAATGACGTGATCTGTTCCTTTCTCTGTATAGCGAGCATTTTTCACTGCTTATGGAGCTCACCGAGTCCGTGCATGACACTCTCTGCCAGAGTCTCATCGAGGTCGAGGCCGATATGAGTATGTGTATCGAAGAGCACAGGAAGGATAGTTATTGGAGTTTCGAGATATGGAGCGCGGTCTCATCGATCTGACTCATGAAATAGTCTTCGAGGGGCATCGTCAGTGCATCGACTCGCATATTCGCGATGATCTTTCCGAGCGAGATGATCGCGAAGGTGTCACAGATAGTCTCGACATCTGAGAGGATATGGGTATTGAAAAAGAGTGTTTTCCCTCTTTTTTTCAGGTCACACATGAGGTCCTTTACCATCTTGCGTCCGATCGGATCGAGCCCACTCATCGGCTCATCGAGAAATATGAGCTCAGGGTCATGCAGTATCGCCTGCGCGAGGCCGATCCTCTGGAGCATCCCTTTCGAATATGTATTCAGACGTTTTTCGCGAGCATGAGTGAGTCCGACCTGTTCGAGGACAATATTTTTTCTCTGCTCGAGCGCTTCCCTATGGAGTCCATAGAATGCACCATTGAAGTCGAGGAATTCATCTCCCGTGAGGTATTTGTAGAGGTAGGTATTCTCGGGCATGAATCCGATCCTTTTCCTCACGGCAATATCATCGATCGTACTTCCGAAGAGCTTCACGTCTCAGAGGGTCGGCTTCATGATACCGAGGATACACTTCATGGTCGTCGTCTTCCCGGCACCATTTGGGCCGAGAAATCCGAATACTTCCCCCTCAGCGAGAGTGAGGTTGATATCATCGAGGAGAAGTGTTTTTCAGATGTTTTTCGAGAGATGGCGTATCTCGATGACGGGGTGGCTTCCCGCACTTTTTTTTGGTATATGTTCTTTTTTCATAAGGGAGATTGATAGGATATTTATGGAGCAGATTGTCGCATCTGGATACGGACTTCAGAGATCTCATATCCTGCGGGGATATTGTGTATCGCTACATTCTCCATGGGGAAGTCACAAAATATTCCAGATCGCTCATCGACGAGGTGCGCATGAGTCGTAGTATTGCATTCATAGTAGGTCTTTCCATGTATTCCTGGAAATCGCCTGAGAATCCCTTCTTCTGCCATCGCTTCGATATTTCGATAGACAGTCGCACGCCCGATCTTCGGCTCATGTGCACGGATACGCTCATAGATATCGTCTGCAGAGAGGTGACAGCATGCACAGGTAGTACAGATGATGTCTCGATATTGGTGTTTTCGCATGGAGTGAAGAAGTGTATGTGCGCATTATGAGAAAAAATCTCAGAAAATCAATATTTCCCTTCTATTCAATAACTTGTTCTCAGTCCTGCAAAGAATTAAGGAAACCATAAATTCATTCTCATTTTGACCAATCATCAGTGAAGAGATTATTTCGAGTAAATCCTTTTTCTTTCATGCGTCTTTCTACGTCTGGATTTTGAGTAAGATAGTTTCACCGGAGTTGAAGCGATAAGAGCAATTCTCGTTGCCCAACAACTATATAATCTTCTCCCTGCTGAATTCCTTGGCTCCAGGTAGGATTTTGTTGCGCCTTTTCATAGAGGTCTGGATGTTCTTTTTGGATCTTTTGGATATCCAGGAATGCTTGGATATTTCATGAAAGCATATCGGGTGGACTCATATCTCACCGAATATACTTCTGCCACCAGGGTTCATACTGTATCTTTTCGAGCATTCATGAATTTATGGAGAGTACTTGTTCTATAGAGTACGCATCTATGAAATATGTTTCTGCTACATCCCTAGGGATCCTTCATACGAGAAAATCCCGATACCAAGTCGTGCCCTGTATTCTTTGTTTGAGAATTGGATTTTTTTCGAGGAGCTCGGATAGGAGGTCTCTCGGATTTCTATACTGTATCGGAGCCTTTCAATTTCCTGGAGCTTCAGAAATTTTTGTGTCTCATGATTGAGTAATAATACTCTGTGTTCTGAGGGAAGCATTTTCAGTAAGCATCTTGGCTCATTCATGTTTTCGTTCTTCATACAGAGTGAGGCATGCTCATCCCGCTATGACTCATACTCAGATGGTTCTAGTGATTATTGTTCAGAGTCGCATATTAGAATCAATAAAGAACCACTCATCCATTTTCTTTGATTCAGAATCCATCCATCTCGAGTTTTTCAGGAGCACTCTTTTTGAAAAATTCCATTATTTTGCTCTTCCCAGTATCTTTCCCGTATCATGTTGGGTTCATGGATATGGTAACATTCGATGTCCAGACTGATTTTGCAGGGAATGTCTGGAGATCTTTCTCTCACTGTTGTAAAAGTGTCGTAGAAATACCCTGTCCTCCATTGAAATAGAGTCGAAATGACTCGAGAGGAACTCATGCATTATTTCGTTCTATCATTATTTTTGCCTGATGAATAAAGTCATCAGTATGAAATCCGTACGGATATGGACCATTGAGCCAGAGTTGAATGTCAATATCTTTTTTTTCTCACCAATTCATGTTCTGAAAAAAATCGTAATAATTTTGAGGATA
>JAYVLL010000033.1:0-13226 GCA_043759495.1 Candidatus Altimarinota bacterium | reverse complement strand
ACTTTCTCTGCACAGAGAGCCCCGAGGGCTTTTGGCTCCGTACCTGGATGATTCACTCAACGGTTATTTTTATAGATAAAATTCACACCCTCTCCATATTTCTGAAAAAGTTGTTCTTTTATTTTTGTATCATGGTATTGCTTGATACAAAATGGACACTCCATATCAGAATACTCTATCACTGATATTTTAGCTTCTGGGTTTCCTTCTATGACCGAACCATTCCGAGTCACTGCGGTGATACTTGAAGCAGGGACAATTGTGATTTTTTCACTGCTCATATCTGAGGTACCGGTATTACCTCACTTCTGGCCTCACTGTGATTTTATGAATTCTTTGAGTTGTGGGAGATTCTCAGTGAATTGTATGAGTTGTGCCTGATTGAGGAGCTCATAATTCGACTTCCCTCCGACTTTTGTATATTCGACTTCAAGGATTGCTTTCTTGATACCGAGGGGATCATTACTTGCGGAGATGCTAAATGTATTCCCAATCAAGAGATAGATGACAGCGATATTGAGCGCTATCGCTATGAGAACAACGATAAGGATCAAGAGATTTCCCACGCTTTGGGGTCTGTCATGGATAATACTGATTCATTCTAATTCAGGAGTTGTTTTTTTAGCTGTTGTCATGGTATGATGATGAGGTATAGAAACAGGAGAATTCTATAAGGAACGAGCATAAAATCAATGCGAAAAGAAAAATAACTTTGACAAAAATGGACATTCACATCTAGGATGATGCCCTATTGTTTCACAAGTGTATAGAAAGCCCGAATTCCTATCATAGCGGCATTATCCATCGAGTAGAGATTCTTCACTGGAGCAATGAAATAATATCACTCTTTCTCAGCTTTCCGAGAGATCATATCTTTGAGTCTGGTATTGGCACTGACTCAGCCCGCAAGACAGATATTTCGTATTTCATATATCTCTGCTGCGAGAAAAAGTTTATGAACAAGTACCTCTATGATCGCAGACTCTGTAGCATAGGCTATCATCTGTATCTTCTCATCTGTGAGGATCTCAGAAGAGTCTAGGTATCGCTTAATAGCGGACTTCAGTCCTGAAAATGAGAAATCCAGAGAATCTTTTTCAAGATAGGAACGAGGAAAGAGCTTCAGTGCATTCATTTTTTCTGAATCAGAAGCATTGGAGGCGAATAGTGATGAGAGTTTTGCGATCTTGGCTCCTCATGGGAATCCGAGTCCCATCATCTTCGCCACTTTATCGAAACACTCACCCGCAGCATCATCACGAGTCTGTCAGATAAGCTGGAACTCATCGAGACTCTTCCAGAGATAGAGCTCAGTGTGCCCACCCGAGACCGTGAGGGTGATATTCGGGAAATGGATATCAGCCGTATCCCGCTCGAGAAAGTTCGCGAACATGTGGGCCTCGATATGATGGATCCACATGAGGGGCTTTCCGAGAGAGAGGGAGAGTGTCTTCGCGACCGTCATGCCAGTGAGGAGGGACGGGAGGAGTCCGGGTTCCCGAGTACAGGCGATCACATCGATCTGATCAAGTGTCATATTCGAATCTCTCAATACATCTTCAATACAAGGAAATATTGCATTCGCATGACTGCGAGCCGCCACTTCTGGAACGACTCCACCCGTTATATCATGTTCGAGCTGGGTACGCGTCGACATAGAGAGGATCATGCGATCTCGCATAAGGGCTACAGAGGTATCATCACAGGATGTTTCAAAGGCAAGAATATACACAAGTTAGCAGTTAGCAGTTAGCAGTTAGCAGTTAGCAGGATAGAGAAATTATTTTTGAAATCAAGTCACTATTCTATAATTCCATGATCTCTCAGAGATGCTATTTGAGAATGAGTACAAACAGACATTAATTCTTCACTTGCAATTGATTTTAAGGCTTCAACACTTCCAGCAAGTTTCAGAAGTTTCTTTCTCGTCACTGGTCATATTCCTGGTATTTCTTCGAGAATATTCTTTTTCATACTTTTCATACGAGCACTCCTATTGGCTGTGATAGCGAATCGATGAGACTCATCTCGTGCCTTCTGGAGGAGCATGAGCTCACCCGTTCCCTTCTCGAAGAGAACAGGATTCTTTTGTCATGGAAGGAATACTTCTTCTTCCCTCTTTGCGATAGAACATAACTGTACAGGGAGATCCTGGTCATGCGATACTACTATTCAGCTCTGTGATGCATATTTCCACATCCCTTCTCGAATCCCTGCTACTGCTGAGGAGAGTTGTCATTTGCCTCCATCGATGATGATGAGATTCGGGAGATTCTGCTGTTCGAGTCATTCGAGTGTCCGTCGTACCATGACCTCTCGATGAGATGCAAAATCATCGATCATACCATCTGCAAGTGTCTTGATCTTGTATTTCTGATACCTCCGCGGATCTGGTCTCCCATCTACGATCGCGACTCGACTCGCATAGGTGAAGTGACCATCCGTATGAGAGATGTCATAACACTCGAATACGATCTCTCCCTTCTCTGGTATTTCGAGACCGAGTTTCTCTAGGATATGGACCATGTGTTCTCGTGTCAGTGTCGTGTTCTCGAGAGTTGCCAATTGTTTCTTGTAGGCGTATTCTCGGAGTTGTCGGAGTGTGAATTCGAGGAGATCGTTCTTGGGTCATATCTTCGGGTACTCTACGCGTATAGACTGACTCGAGAGAAATAAGAGAAAGCTCTCATCGACACATGCTGATGCGAGCAGGAGAAGCGATGGAAGTCATACATCTCCGGTAGCACTCTCGATATATTGTCGTGTGAGGAACTGGATTGCAACCGATTCATCCTCGGAGTTCTCTACCTCATATCGAAACACTCCGACTATCTGACTCGATCTTACCTGTGTCAGTGCTACATATACATTATCATACTTTTCATACTGTATGAAAATATCGATATCTCACTCTACTATATCTCTGACTTTTTGTTTCTCCCCGAGTCACCTGAGTGCTTCGAGTGACTCCTTGATCTTCTGAGCCTCTTCGAAGTCTTGATGACTGGATCTGTCTCGCATATCTGTTTCCATACGAGCAAATATCTCACTCGTATCTCATCGGAGGAATGATCGTGCTGCATCGATATGGCGAGCGTGTTCTGCGAGTTTGGATCACTCTAATAGGCATGGTGCAGGGCAGAGTCCTATATAGTAGTCCATACATGGTGCAATTTTTCCAGCTTTATCTGTTATAGTGATCTCATCTCACTCATGTACACTCTCTATTTTTTCTCTTTTCGAGGCGAATTTCATCCGACAGTTGCGTATCTGAAATATCTTTCTCAGTGCTCGAACTGACTGCTCAGCTCATGCGACATACGGTCAGAAATACTCTGCTCCATCGCGAATACGCTGTCGAGTCTTGATGAGTTCTGGAACAGGAGAGTTGGTAATCTTCAGATAAGCGAGATTCTTATCATCCTTCATGAGGATATTGTACTTCGGACTGAGATGCTTGATGAGATTGGTTTCGAGGACCAGTGCCTCGACCTCTGTCATACAGGTGATGATCTCGATATCCGCTATCTTGGCGACCATCTGTCGCTTCGCAGGTGAGAGCTCACTCGCTTCCTTGAAATAACTATTCACACGATTTCTGAGGATTTTCGCCTTTCACACATACATCACCTTCCCTGATATATCCCTCATCTGGTAGACTCAGGGTGATTTCGGGAGATTCGTGAGGATCTTTTCGATATGAGCAAGAGGAAGTCACTTCATGGGAATATAGTACAAAAAAGTGTGAAAATCGCAAATAATGAAATAAGAGTACCTCACTTTGACTGACACATGTTTTTCGATAGAATACAAACATGAATAAAAACTACTATGATATCCTCGGAGTACCGAAATCTGCGAGTGCAGCCGAGATAAAAAAAGCCTACAAGAAAATGGCGATGCAGTATCATCCAGATCGAAATACTGGTGATAAAAAAGCGGAAACACGATTCAAGGAAGTGAGTGAGGCCTATCAGACGCTCTCTGATACCACGAAAAAGCAGAACTATGATCAGTTCTGATCTGCCGATGGGAGTCCATACGGAGGTATGTGATGAGGAAGCAATCCCTATGGTGGTGGACAATATCGATCTGCAGGATGAGGTGCATGATTCGAGGATATATTCTCACAGTTCTGATGAGGTGGAGGGAGAGATACGAATCAGAATTTTGAGTTCGACCTCGGAGATATCCTCTGAGGCATGGGATGACGCCAGCAGACTCGACATAGGTCACACGAAGAATCCCCTCCGAAAGCCGGGACGATCTCACTCGATGTGAGTAGAAACCTCGAGATCCCACTCCTCGACTTCATCTATGGCACGAGTCTCGATATAGAAACCGTCTACTCGAAACACCTCACGCTCAAGGTAAAACCTGGAACCAAACCTGGAACGAAATACAAGATCACCGGCAAATGAAGGACAAGTGAGGGAAAAACTGGCGATATGTATGTCATCGTCGATGCGAAGATGCCTCGTCTCCCGCTCGATCCGACTGTGGAGAAGATGCTCGATGCGATCCGTTATCAGATATAATACGGTGAATAGGAGTATTCCAGCATAGAGCAAGAATAGATGCATGTCACAATATACAGTTCTCGACTCATCTCTTTACTCTTATGAGAATTATCGGGAAAAGATATCTTTTCTCTTGCTTTTTCGGAAAAAGAGACTAGAATCCCCGCAATCAGAAATAATATTGCAAAATCACTGATAAAGTGTATAAATATTTGCAATCACTCGGAATTTCTGATAAAATCAAGAAGTAATAAAAGTAGTTATGTCTCATCAGAATTCTTCTCCAGATCAAAATATTAGTACTAATGAAATGCCATGAGTAAGAATTAATAATCTTGTTCAGGGTATGTTTAGAACAGAGACTGTAAAGATCTTAGAATATGGCTATAAAGTAGACTCTTGAGTTGAATGAGTCATGATCAATGCTATGGAATGACTCTTTAGAGTTGGAGTTAATTTCAATCATAGTCAATTCATAACTGCTGGGAAGGATCAGGAAATCCCAGGGAGTCCAGTTGTTAGTAATCTTATCGAATGAACCACTACTCATGTTGCCTCTCATTTTTGAAGAGTATCAAATGACGATCAATCCAAGCTCGCTGCCTAAAAATATATTTGCAAAACACTAAAAACTGATACAATAATACGGTATCAGTTTTTTTGACCCTGTTCTACTCACTCACAGTATCCGAGTCATGACGAACACGCGTCTCGCAACCCTCCTCGAGAGGTGTCCCCTGAATCAGGAAGATTGCCATAATATCATGGCTATTTTCGATGCATTGACGCATGACCGACAGCGACATATCCTCGATAACTGGGATGGATATATCATCGAGATGGTCATGGTCAGGAAAGAGATCGACTCTGCGAACCGATCACTGCTCGAGGAAGCGATAGAGATGATCGACACACTGAAGGATGCGAAGACCGCACATGAGGCGGAGATGCGACTCGCGAAATTCAAAAAACAGAAACAGACTCGTCTCGAACTCGAGTGAGTCCAGAAATATCACCAGGCGAATAAGCTCAATCTCATCCGAAGTATCGCTCAACTCCCTGATTTTGATGGATTGAAATAGTCCATACATCATAGAACACATGACGCAAGGATAAATCTTGTGTTTTTTTGTATCTTTTGTCGATACCTGCTATACTCATATCATATTCCTTGGTCAGAAGGAAAGCTCTAACCTCATGCACAGAAAACCGTATATCTCGGTTTTGTTGTGTAGATAATTTCTGCTATTTCGCATATGGCTCTCCCTACTACTCTCCTCGATGGTGATCACACTCAGGATCAGAGTGTCGACGCCTGAGTCGCATCTGGAACAGTGATCATCTCGGCCGATACGAAATTCTCAGGATATCGCCTCAGGAATTTCTATATTGCTGTGACATTTCAGCAATTCGCGTGGATCACGTTTCATTTTACGATGATATTTTTCTTCACGTTTCAGCTCCAGAGTATCGTCATGGTCGGTGTCTTTCTCGGTTTTGCGAATCTGATGGCATTTCTCCTCGATATACCACTCGGTATCCTCCAGAAATACTATACAGCGAAAAAACTCTTCTTCATAGCGACAATATCTCAGCTCATCGCACTCGGCGTATTTCTGAATTTTATCTACAATGTGATCGGTATCTCCATCGAATGATCCATATGAGTCGTGACTGATACGCTCAATATCGAGACCGTCACAAAGATATCGAGCTGGTTCTTCGGGAGTGTGCTGAACTGGATACTCCTCATAATCGCGACGATCTGTTATGGACTGACGAAGGAGCTCAATGATGTGACGACATTTTGTTATGTCCTCACCAATGCAAATCCCTCAGAATACAGCAAAATCCTCTCTCGAAATAATATCCTCTCGTGACTCGGCGGGATGAGTGGACTCCTTCTCTCTTGAGTATTGCTCGGAATATCGCCGACATTTGCCGTATTTTCCCTCGGAATTATCATCGGTTGACTGAGCTACTTCACACTGCGATTTTTCGACAATGCCACCGAGTCTATAGATATCGCAGATATCAAGAGCTTCACTCTCTCCATAAAGAAGTTAAATACGGAAAATATCCACGAATACGTGGTCGAGTCGATCAGTGCGAGTGATATGGGAAAGGTACTCTGAAAGATAAGAAACTACATCTTCATCAGGCCTGATCGCAAAGAAATATGAGTGCCTTGGTGAGAAATATTACAGAAGACAAAGATCGAGTTCGGTATCATCATACGCATCCTCATGCAACAGCCTCCCTACATGTCGATCTATTGGACGCTTTCTATGATTCTGATATTTGGATTTTGGGATACCTTCGCAGCATCATTTCTCGTGAGCTTTCTCGATACACTCAGGCCAGGATGGAGCTATGCACTCCTCGGACTCATAGCGATTCCTGCATTTTGACTCCAAGAATTCTGGGGCAATCTCGCTGCCAAACTCGGCACACTCGTCGTCGGTGGGATCTGACTCCTCCTCTCTGGGATCTCTCTCATCTGTATGGGAATATTCGCCGGAGATGGGATGAACGTCTACATCATCATCACCTGCGCTCTCGTCAATAGTATCGGTTATGCAGCTGGTATGTCCCTCGGACAGAGCAAGTTCCTCGAAGAATACAATATCATCTATGCGAAGACCCTTGGGCTCAATGAGATCGATGGAAATGCATCTGCAGCACCTATGAAGATCCTCCAGAACTGCGCAAATGTCGTAGGACTCGTCTTCTGATGAGTCCTCCTCGGTGTTATGGGATATCGATGATTCTTTATCCTCTTCGGATGTATCATACTCGCTATATTCTACTGGAGTATCTCGAAAAAAAATATGATCCACCTCTAACTATTTCCATTCGAGTGTCACTCATCGATTCCTGAGTACTTCTCATTGTATCGATTCGATGATATATGAGAGGTCCTTATCTCTGAGGATGATCTTCTGACTCCACTCCCCAGCGGATCGCTCCCAAATATCACGATCATAGGAAAAAAACGTCGACTCTCTCCGGATGAGGACGATCTTATTCGCGAGCTTGTGCACGATATCACGTACTCGATCCTGAGAACGATCATGGATCTTCACAGTGATGAATTCTGCATACGGTGGATACTGGAAGAGTTCACGCTCTCGGCTCATATAAGTGAGAAAATCCTTATAATTCCCTTCTCTAATCACCGTGAGGAGTGGATGATCTCGCATATGTGTCTGGATCAGGATATGCTTCTGGAATTTCTTCGCATAGTCGATCGCATGAAAGAGTTCTTCCTCCATCCTATAGTCTGGAATCGTCAGATCTGACTCGAAGAGGAGAAATACAATACTATCAGCACTGCCGAGGATTCAGAGTGACCCATAGGTTCATAGGAGGATATCTGCGTGAGCAATATCATGGTAGAGTTTGGATTTTTTCTCATGTACATCAGAATCAAGCCTGAGAAATCGAGATCCAGGGATGAGTTTCCGCAGATCATTTTCGATCTTTTGTATACCGATACCGACCGCGGTGAATCTCGTACCGTGACACTGTGGACAGATATGCGTCACTCCATCGATATAGTTACAGAGATGACAGATGATGTTTTTCTGTGGACTCGTATGGTAGGCGAGCGCGATGTCACAGTGTGGGCATGCTGGAAAATATCCACAGTCCTGGCAGATCCATGCTCTTCCTGAACCACGACGATTATAGAGAAGCACGACTCGTTCTTCCTGGACTTTTGCTCATTCGAGCACAGTGAGGAGCTCGTGCGAGATCAGTGGAGCATGGAGATAACTCTCCCTGAGATGTACGAGTGTGATATGAGTATCCACTCAGAGAGTTTTATCCGAGCTCATCTTCGATGAATTTAACAAATCCCTTCACACTCTCGTGATTATGGTAGATCGATGCATATCGAAGAAATGCGACTTCATCCAGATCTCTCAGTCGTCGCAAGATATCTTTCCCGATACGTTTCGAGGTGATTCCTTGCTTATTCTGTGCCCATTCATTCTCGAGAGCGTTGATCGTATTATCGAGTTTCTCCGGGTCAAATTCTCGCTTCACAAGAGCCTTCATCATAGAATTTACGATCTTGGCTCGATCGTACTGCTCGCTCTCTCCCGATGACTTCGTCACCATGAACGAGACGAATTCGAGTCGCTCGAATGTCGTGAAACGTGCACCACACTTCTCACACTCACGCCGACGACGGATCGCTTTCCCATCCTCAGTAGCACGAGAGTCGATCACCTTGGTGTCGAGATTTTTACATTTTGGGCATTTCATATGCGGAGAGATGAGCGAATATTCAATAGGTATAGGTATCAAGACGGGGTTCTCTCTTGATTATATCTGATCACGAGAAATTGCAAGTGGCTCCTTCACTTGGATCTTCTCATATCGAGTCATCGATCGCACTTCTGGATGATCGATGAAAAATCAATACGCCGGTGGGATGAGATAGCTGCCTCATGTTTCAGGTCTGATGTAATAGCTATGTGTATATGTATTCGAATTCCCAGTATCTACAACGGCAAATATCATATCCCCTCGAATACTCCCCTGTTTCCATGTGCGATCAGAGAATCGCTGAGTCGTACTCAGAGTATCTTGCTGAGCAATAATAGGACTCCATCCACCTGGAACATAATCCTCTATCATTAGCCGTTGTCATGTGTAATACTGTTCACCGATCGGGAGAAATGACTTGATAGTCACTCGATAGAGTCATCATCTCGAGAATATACCATCACTCACGGGAGTAGCGGAGAGGTATTTACCATCACCTCCTTTTCACTTTGACTCATCGATATACTCGAATGTACGAGCCATATTCATCCCGAATGTATTCACTGGTACCATATCTGTGATATCCTTCGTTCGATCATCGAGGGTCATCGTGACATATATCGGGAGTCGGGCATCATCCCGCTTGAGAGTAAATCATCCACCAACTCGATCTCGAGTCGTGAGGATCTGACGATACAATTTCGATGGAGAGAGGCTCGCATCAGCGATAAGTGCATCTGAGCGAAATGCCATAGAAAGATTTTTTGTGATAGGTTTTTCTCACTTCTCAGCATATTGCAGAAATGCAGAGAGTATCTGGACCTTTGCCTGTATCGAAAGTGTCGCAGCACTCAGATCAGTCGACTGTATGAGGCGATCGATCATAGCTCATGCCTTCTGATATTCTCCTCACTCGATCAGATACTGCACATAGAGACCAGCATCACGTCCATCTTCAGAAGATCCGTATCTCTGAGTATTTCCCGTCGAGAACATGATCATATCGAGATTTTTCCCTGCATCGGGCAGTGAGAGTCCGAGAGATCTCCCCGCAGATACATAGGCGAGGTATCCCTGTCGCTCGAGATTCTTGGCATCGATAGACTTCCAGAGTTCGAGAGCGATCGGAGTACGCCCGAGGAGTGCGAGTGTCCAGGCAATTTCAGAGAGTATATTCTCATCCTGACGATAGCGTGAGAGGTCTCTCACGAGTGCGTCTGCACCACGATCGAGTACTGTATCTGGGATTGACTGTCCGAGTGATCGGAGCTCTAGGAGTGAGCGCAACACATACGGTGTGATATCTATATCTGACTCTCTATCACTTTCGAGGTATTTCCAGCCTCCATCGGGGTGCTGCATGCGGAGTATCTGAGTGAGTCCATCGGGGTGCTGGGCATGAGTATCTATGGTATCGGTAGGTATCTTCAACTTCTCGGAAAATCTCTCGAGAGAGACCTGGGCGAGTGCAGAACCGATCATCTCATCGATCGTGCCATGTCCTCCCTGCATGAGTGAGGACCATCCATTTCTGATCTCTGTCTCAGTAGATGGCGCTATATCGAGAGAGAATCGTGAGCTGCGGCTCTCTCCGCCACTTCCGATCTGTGGAAGAATCACAGAGAGGATAGTTCCACTCCATACGAGGACATTTCTATACGTGCTCATCCGTGGGGTGATAGGGATGAATCAGAATGATCCACTGAAGCTATCGAGGAGTGTGTTTTTTTCTCGGAGTTCTACTCTATATGGAACTATATTCCCCCAGATCGAGGTACTCTCGAGTGGAAAAATACGGGATACTGACTCATGTGGATTGAGGATAATATCGACTGATTTCTGGAGTATATTTGGCGCTGTTCCTATAGATACCGTCAGGGTCGTGGCGGTGATCTTGTTCGTAGTATGTGTGATCTGTACGCCCAACTGAGAGATATCCCCAGAGTGTAAGATGGTCGGTGTCGTCGCTACTATATGATAGTCCTTGCGTATAGATATGACCTTCTCAGCGTATGCGAAGTGAGAATCTTTCGTATTCCCTATAGCCCGTATACGTACATCTCCCATCATATCTGGCAGAGTGAATGTGATCCGCGCCTTTCCTGCAAGATCAGTACGGATACTCGGATTATAGAAGAGTGTCGCTCCTGCTATCTTTCGAGGCGTGATCATAGACCATGTCCGTTCTCACATACTCATCAGGGGAACCTGGATCTCAGTATTCCCCTTCTGAGAGAGCCAACTCTGCGTCATGATACCGATAGCAGTGAGACTCGTCTTCAGTGCAAGTGGCACATGCCGATAGAATCGAGCTATCATATCAGGAGAGGATCACGCGAGACTCCCACTCATACTCTCGGATGTGACCGTCAGGGCTATCTCTCATGGCAGTGGATTTCAGGAACGATCAGTGAGGATGAGATCGATGGAGACTGTTTCGGTATTTTTATAGAGGCTCTTATCTGGCGTGATGATGAGATTTCCTCATTTTTCTGTGATATCAGTCCGTATCTCACCATATCCGACACTATATCGACTGAGGGCACTCGATGGAGTTGGTGTGATCGCGGTGACTCAGATATAGGTATTCGGAAGGAGTGTATCGTCGACTCTATGCTCATAGGTAAATGTCGTTCCAGAGAGAGAGAAATATCGCTTCTCGAGAATCATCCCTCATCGCTCGAGAGTGAGTAAGAGGAGAGAACCCGTAAATGGCACCGTCACAAATACTCGAGCCATCTCTCCCGGCGCATAGAGTGGCTTCTCAGGAATAACACGGACAGTCGGACTCTCTATATTCAGAGCATTCCCGATGATGGAGAATTCTGACTCTGATCTCGCCGTATCCGGGATGATTGCTCCAGAGCGAGTGAGTGGAAATGTCTGCAGGAGATATGCTCCAGGGGGATATGCTATGAGTTTTTGTGAAAAAGTATCCGTGATGAGTGTACCGCTCGCCATAATAGTGTCAGTCGTTGTTATACGATATAGGTCTCTCGATCCATGCGCATCTGCAGGAACACGACGAGAGACTCGATGTATGATCTGATAGCCATACTTCCCGACCATACCAAAATCCCACTGTCCATGGCGTGGATATATCACTCCCTGTATCGATTCTCCATTCTGGAGGACTTGTTTTTTGGCACGGAACTCGAGGGCATTCTCTGATGAGAAGGTCTTATAGGATATTGGCAGTCGGATCATGAGAGATCCTGAAGTAGTGATCTCATCTCCCGTCAGAGGATCACGGAGTGTCACCCGAGCAATATAATCATAGTCATCGTGATAGGAGATATAATCGATATCCTCACGCAGTACACCGAGTCCGTCACGATCGAGAACACCACTCCCTTCAGTGATGTATTCGAGTGTCGATGGAGCATCACAGGGATCGATACAATCATCTCATCGATCACGGACGAGCGCAATATCTCGATACAATGTATAGGTAAATGTCGTATTTCTCATCGGGAGTCCATCAGTATAGACTCACTTCACGATTCATTCGAGAGAGAATTTTCACTCATAGATATCACTATACCATGGAGAATCAGCTCGAGTATTTTTCTTCTTCCTGAGATTTCGTATACTCCCATCCTCGATATCTGGACTCCTCAGTGTTACCTGTGGGGTAAATGTGGGTACACTGAGATGCTCTACCTGGAACTCTGTCGATCCACCGGTGATGTACGCTGTCTGATCCAGTGGTACGATCGATACCGTGTACTGTCCGAATGGTGCATCATCGGGCAAGAGTACGACTGAACTCAGAGTGCCGAACTCATTCGGCCTCATCACGGCACGAGAAATCTCTCGACCAAATCCATCAGAAACGATGAGCGTAGAGGTAAAATCTGTAGGAATCCGCAGTGCAGTAGTATTCTCTCGGATGATAGCATGGATAGAGACCCGCTCTCATGGAAGATAGTGTGTCTTATCGGTGTGGAGGTATGCTGTATATCGTTCCTGGTTCTCCATCGAATACATGAATCGTTGTATACCAGCATCATATCCAGTCATGCCATCATTCCAGGTGCTGACGAGATACCCGAGACGATCTGATGATCGTGACTCGATAAGGAAGCTCTCATATCGTCACTCATACTCTCCTCCATTTTCGAATGTGAGACTATAAGGATCAGCCGCATACGCTATACCCTCGAGTCGATCGAGGTGAACTCGGAGAAATCCATCAGCATCAGTATTACCGAGGATCTTCCCTGTAGAAAAAGCCTGTGACAGAAGAGGGGCATCTGCTCGAACTCTCTGATTCGTCGTCGTATCGAGATACTCCGTATAGGTCCGTGTGATATTTCTTCGTATGAGTATCTCTTGATCTTTGAGTGGCTTTCCGGTGATACTATCCGTCACGAGAAAGAGGAACTCTCCACTCGGATCGACCTTCATCGTGATATGACTATCGAGAAC
>JAYVLL010000032.1:0-6494 GCA_043759495.1 Candidatus Altimarinota bacterium | reverse complement strand
CTATCTCAAATTCAAATTCAACGACTACGGCAAGAAGAAAATAAAAAGAATCCGAATGGTTCGTTCGGAAAGCATGGATGAGATACAACTAGCAGACTTCCTCGCTGGATGTATGCGTCGATCCCATGAGTGAAATACTGATGATATCGGATTCATGGAAAAACTCTGGAAACAAAAACAGCATATCCAGATATGGCCACAATAGGAAAATCCCCTCATATCGGTAATGCCGAACGCTCGCACCCATATGTGGACAGTTTGGAGGGGATTTAATTCCTTGTCGAAAGTATATCACTTTTCCCCCTCGAGTCAAAGTTTTTTTGACACTTTTTTTGACACTTTTTGTTGCCAAAGTCCCCATTTTTCATATAGTTTCGTTGCCAGAATCTTATTTATTTTACTTACTTTTTTAGTTTCCCATAAGCGATCAGAAGGGAGGATTATTCCTCACCTCCTTTTGTTGCTTATGGCACTAAATGAGTAAGATTCTGGCGAATCAACGGGGATTGATCCTCCCTTTTTGTTTCGCCAGAGCCAATGATTTTGGTATTTACTCGTGTAAATACCTTTTATTATGTCCACAATTCCAGAACTCCTCGCCAAAATCAAAGAACTCGAAACCGAGCTCCAGCAGACGAAGAAGCAGAAACGATATGGTCTCGTCTGGGAAGACAAACCAGAAGATGTCGTCGAGCGATGCAAGCAAGAGCTCCCTGTACTCGAAGAGGATATATCTCGGCGTATCGATGCGAGTGAGGATGATCTCACGCATATCCTCATCGAGTGAGATAACTATCATGCCCTCTCCGTCCTTGCCTATACGCACGAGAAGAAAGTCGATGTCATCTATATAGATCCACCCTACAATACGGGTAATAAGGATTTCTCATACAATGATAGTTTCGTAGATAAAGAAGATAGCTTTCGTCACTCGAAGTGGCTCTCTTTTATGGGAAGTCGATTGAATGTTGCAAAATGACTATTAAAAGAAGATTGAGCTATATTTATTTCGATAGATGATCATGAGTTTACACAGTTAAAATGTTTATGTGATGATATATTTGGTATAGATAATTTTGTTGATTGTATTTCTTGGGATAAGAAATCTTCTGCAAAAGGAGTCCCACCAAAAAATATGATAGTAAATGTGCATGAATATATATTGGTCTATCAAAAATCAGATCAGTTTTCTTTCATATGAGAACCAAGAGATATTGGCTGATTTGCCAATCCAGATAATGATATTCGATGACCCTGGAGAAATACAAATATCAAAAGTACAGTAAAAAATAAAGAAGATGTTTTTCCCGTCGTAGATCCAAATACAGGAAATATCTTCACTGATACTTGGGCATTTTCACAAACCGAGTTGCAAAGACTTATTGATGAAAATTACCTCATTTTTCCAAAAAATAAAAATGGACAAGTAAGAAGAAAAGAGTTTTTTCATGAATTTAAGAATCAGAATACGCCGATAAAGTCTTCGTGGTGACTTTTTGATAATCAATCAAATACGGAAATGCTAAAAAATATGCTGAATGGAGCTGTTTTTCTTAATCCAAAACCATTAAAACTTCTACAATATCTACTTAAGATTGTATTAAGACCAAATTCCATAATTCTCGATTTTTTTGCCTGATCTGGTACGACATGACATGCAGTACTAGAGCTGAATCGTGAAGATGGAGGAAAGAGACAAGTCATACTCTGTACCAACAATGAAAATAAAATAGCAGAAGAAGTGACCTATCCTCGCATGCGAAATGTGATATCGGGATATGCCGATGTGGTGGGTATTCCTGCGAATCTGAGGTATTATACGACTCCATTTATCACGGTAGATAAGTCTATAGATGACCTTCGTGGTAAGTTTATGGGGAGGTGTACGGAGATGCTCTGTATACGAGAGAGTATCTTCTCTCCTGTCGATGCGTCATGATCGAGTGAGTATTTCCAAGTATTCGAGAATATGACTCAGACACTCGTCATCATGTATGATCCCTATGAGGATATCGAGAGACTGAGATCATATGCAGAGTGACATGACGGACAGATAGTAGTCTATATATTCTCTATGAGTCCTGAGATGTGGGAAGAGGAACTCGCATATCTCGGAGATCGTATCCGTATCGAGACGATACCCGATGAGATACTGGAGACCTACAAAAAAATATTCGGATTCTAGTCACTATTTCTCTCTATTATGCAACTCAGACAATACCAAGATGATGCTGTGAAAGAGCTCCTCGGAGCAACACTCCGCAATCTCGCTCAGAAGTGAACTCGTACCCTCGTCCTGAAGTCTCCTACAGGAAGTGGGAAGACGGTGATGATGCAAGAGTATCTTCGGAGATTTGTGAGTACGCCTATGGACCGTGAGTATGCTTTTATCTGGATATCGGTGAATGATCTTTCCAGGCAATCGAAGAGGAGCTTCGAACGCAATCTCGCAGGGTCATCTCTGCACTTCTCCGAGCTCTCAGATATCACGGATCGTGAGCTCCAGTCGGGTGAGATACTCTTCATCAACTGGGAGTCGATCAACAAGGTCGATGGCAATACAGGAGAGTGGAAGGTACTTGCCATGAAGGACAATGAGCGAGATGAGAATCTCCCGATCTATCTCGCCAATACGCATAATGCATGACGAGGGATTATCCTGATCGTCGATGAGAGTCATAAGAATCTCGACTCCCCACGAGCCCAAGATCTGATAACCAACTATATCAAGCCCAAGCTCCAGATCGAAGTATCTGCGACGCCTGACTCACGAGATGTCGCTCAGACGATATCGGTGGATATCGACGATGTCATCGAGGCAGGCATGATCAAAAAAGAAATCCTCATCAATCCGAGCATATCTCATACGGGATCGACGACAGATCATATCCTGATCGAGTCTGCTCTCATGAAGAGAAGAGATCTCATAGATGCTTACCAGCGAGAGGGTTCCGCTATCCGCCCACTCATCCTCATCCAGCTCCCGAGTGACTCAGGTGGCAAAAAATCCACAAAAACTCTCTCAGATCTCGATGTCACCAAGATAGATCATACGAAGGCTATCCTTGCTACTCATGGTATCACTCTCGCGAATCAGAGGCTCGCCATATGGCTCTCTGATGACAAGACGAACAAAGAGCTCATAGATGATAAAGAGAGTCCTGTCGAAGTGCTCATATTCAAGCAAGCCATCGCCACTTGATGGGACTGTCCTCGTGCTCAGATCCTCGTGATGTTCCGTGAGATGCAGTCGATAGTATTCCAGATACAGACTGTGGGTCGGGTACTGCGTATGCCCGAGCAGAGACACTATACGGATCATATCCTCAATACTGCCTATGTCTATACGGATTTTGCTCCATGACGGGGCAATATCGGTATCCATGAGACTGCGAAAAATCTGATCAAGGATCGTCTCGGGTATAGAAAAGAGAGTTATGTTCCTATTGCTCTCCTGAGTACATTTCTGAAGCGAGTCGAGTATAGAGATCTCGGGAAGTCATTTTATGATATTCTCAGAGATACTTTTCTCTCCTCGATCGCTGGATCACAAGAGGCGATCCTCTGAGAAAATATGAATCGGATGGAACAATCAGGATTCATCCTCGATAAGAGTGCGAATACGATCATAGATACCCTGATCACTGATGGTAAGCTCTTCGTCGATATCGATCATCATACAGGCGAACGTATCTATACAGAGATGAGTATCGAGGCAAGACGAGAAGAAGATCTCGTGAAGATGGCTTTTGATGCCTTTGCTCGAGAGCGAGTCGGTCCTCACTTCACGAATATCGCGAGATCCTATAAGACGATCATCGAGGCACTCTATCGAGTGCTCGAGAAGTATATCCTCGATAGCTCATATTCTCGATATGATATGCAGTGTCTCATGCTCTCGAATGAGTCTCGGATAACCGATATCCTCACTCAGGCAAAGGAAAACTATCTCCCGATCCGACGAGCCGAGGTCGAAGAAAAACGCAAAGATGAGATTACGGAGAGAATATGGTGAATACCGATGGTCACCGCTTTTTCTGATGATGTGATGGAGGCTTACTATACGAGATCTGTCATAGATCCATTGTATGTAGGCAAGTTATTTGATACGGAGAGGGATTTTATAGACTGCTATCTGGAGAAAAATGAAACTATAGACTGGTGGTATCGCAACGGGATCAAGTCAGAGCAATTTTTCTCTCTTGTCTATACGGATGCCAATTGAGAAACACAGAACTTTTTCCCTGATTTTATCGTACGATATAGTGATGGGACATTGGGTATTTTTGATACCAAGGAATGATGGACCCTCGAAGAATGACGAGAGAAACATAGAGCACTGATCGCATATCTCCATAGTGAGAGCAAGAAGGGTATAAAAATCATCTGATGATTTGTGAGAAGTCAGGGCATAGAGAATATATCTTTCTATATCACGACAACTGATGGATATTCAGTCGATGATATGACTGGATGGGAGAGAATAATGTAAAAACTCCAGAAAATAAAATTGATTTCTCTCTCAAAGTTTTTATAATCCAGAGGAATTTATCATTATTTTTTCCATATGAACCGCCGTATTATCGCTCCACTCATCATGCTCGCAACTATCACGACTCTTACTGCTTGTACGAAACAAGATATCGCTCCAGTATCTACCGGTACTGAGACTTCTACAGTAGAACCTACTCCAGTTGTACCAACTTCTGATAGTGTAGTTCCAGATGCGAATATGCCACTTCCTACCCCAATAGTAGAGCCTCTCTCGGGTGCAACGACTGTAACTCCCAGTACTTCTCAGACAACGACAAAAGTCATGACATACCAGTCACCAGCTGGTCTCGATGAGATAGAATTCTCTGCTACAGTCGATCAGTGAGTGATCACCGCTGCATCCGCGAAGGTTATGGCGACCAATGATGCATCGAAGTATAATCAGGAAAATTTCGCAAAGGAAGTATCTGCGAAGGTCGTTGGGAAGGCGAAAAAAGACTTCAAGGTCGATACGATTGGCTGAGCATCACTCACGACAGCTGCCTTCGAGAAATTCGTCCAATCACTCTAGTATATGTCCAATTTTGACCTCGATGTGATCGGTACACACCTCTCGATTCGAGTAGAATCCTCCTCATCATGAAATATTGATGAGGATTTTTCTCTCATTCGGGAACGACTCATGGCTTTCGAGTCACGATTTTCTCGATTTCTCGAGGGGAATTGGCTCCATGAGCTCAACATGACTCGATCGGGAACTCTGGATAGTGATGCTTGAGAGATGATCATTTTTGCACTGGATCTCGCTCACAAAACACGTGGATATTTCGATCCTACCGTCGGGAAGCGTCTCACTGAACTCGGCTATGGGAATCCTGCGACACGAGTTCAGGCTGATTTAGGAGATCAAGTCTTCTGAGAACAGGCTTCAGAAAGGGGAGGGGATTATCGTGACATCGTACTTGAATGAGATCAGATAATGCTCGAAAAAGGTATCGAACTCGAATTCGGAGGAGTCGGGAAGGGATATCTTCTCGATGTGATACAGGGGATGATATCCGCCACGGCGGATTGGAATGTTGGAAACTTGGAATCTTTAGCAAAACCAAATACTCCCAATCTCCAACCCACCAACCCTCGATATCTCATCAATTTCGGTGGAGATCTCTATGCTCGAGGATGATGGAAGGTGGGACTCGAAAGTCCATTCGATCCCGAGGAGATTATCGGTACTATAGAGCTCGATGATCGATTCCTCGCCTGTAGTGCTGGCACGAAGCGGAAGTGGTGAAATCATCACCACTTGATCGATCCACATACTGGAGCATCAGCACACGATATCGTGGCGACCTATATCGAGTGAGATTCTGGTATGCTCGTCGATGGCTATGCGACGGCACTTTCGGTCATACCATGGACTCTTGCCTGCGAGACGCTCGCATCAACTCCTCTGATCGAAGGAGTTCTCGTACGACATGATGGCTTGCTCTATCAGTCGAAGGGAAGTCGGAGTGAGGTATTTGAGTAAAAAATCACCGCAATTGCGGTGATTTTCGATATTTTCTCGACTCTATTATTGAGGCATGAGAACTGTATCGATGACATGAGTGACGCCATTACTCGATATGACATCAGCCGTCTCGACCATCGCTGATCCATTGATCATGAGTTTTCCACCCACTCTCGCGAAGGTGAGAGTCTTTCCTTCGACCGTCGTGAGAACGAGTCCATCGGTGAGGTCACTTGATTTATATTTTCCTGAGACGACATGGTAGGTGAGGATATCGACGAGTTTTGACTTATTTTCTGGCTTCAGGAGTGTCTCGACTGTTCCTGCAGGGAGTTTTTCGAAGGCTCCATTATCAGGAGCGAAGACTGTAAAAGGTCCAGCACTCTTCAATGTATCGACGAGTCCAGCAGCCTTTACTGCAGCGACGACAGTTGTGACATTCTTCGCTCGAACTGCATTATCGACGATATCTTGTGATCGTACCATCATA
>JAYVLL010000031.1:0-4882 GCA_043759495.1 Candidatus Altimarinota bacterium | reverse complement strand
TAAGTATACAAAATATACAATATTATACACTTCTTGCAAGGGATTTTGCTTGGAGAGAGTTAGATTTTAGATATACTGCTCATGTCTATTTGTTTCTATCTATCATTCAGGTCCTTGGATACGGAAGAGGTAGTAGTGATAATAGAGGGATGGTAGGATCTATATTTTCTTTTTATATATGCAAGACATCGTTTCTCTCGTACAGCACACTTTCGAAGATATCAAGATGACGGATGATGCAGGATTTGAGTTCTGGAGTGCGAGAACACTCATGACGGCTCTTGGATACAAGAAGTGGGAGAGATTTGGGCTCGTTATCCAGAAAGCAAAAGAAAACTGTACAAATAGTGGAGGTGATATTTCTGAGCATTTTCAGGGTGGGACAGAGTTTTTCCAGGAGGCTGGAAAAACTCGAAAAGAATGAAGACCATGAGAAAATTATCTACTCACTCGATATGCTTGCTATCTCGTAGCTCTCAACGGAGATAGTCGTCTCCCTGAGATTGCCCTTGCAAAGAGCTATTTTGCCAGTCAGACACGCAAGCAAGAGCTCATGGAACAACGAACTGAGGAAAATAAACGACTAGAGGCGAGAAAAAAGCTCAAAGAAAACGAAGCAAAAATCGAAGAAACCGTATATGGACGAGGCATATCACTTCCTGTAGAATTTGCCACTTTCAAAAACAAAGGTATCGAAGCCCTCTACAATCTCTCAGTGAAAACACTCAAAGCAAAACGATGAATCCCAGAAAAACGAGCATTGGCAGATTTTGATACTGAGGTCGAGCTCCGAGCAAAAGACTTCATCTACGCGATCACGGATCACAATATAAAAGAGAAAAATATCCAGGGAAAGACTCAGCTGGGACATGAGCTGGTCGAGAATAGCAAAGCTACTAGGAAGACATTGCTGAGTCGAGGCATCACTCCAGAATATCTTGCTCCGCAAGAAGATCTGAAACAAATCGAGAAAAAAAGAGAAGATGAGAAGAGATTCTTGAAAAAGGATGAATCGTAGTGATTTCTCCTGTCTCTCTGAAAAAGACCCCCCTCAATTTTACTTGAAGGGGATTATTCAATAGAGCAAACTGGATTACCTCACAACAAGAGTACTTCCATATGTCTTTTCACTCCATGAGGAGTACGACCCTCGCGGGTGACGGAAACTCTGGATTCCTGCTTTCGCAGGAGTGAAGGAAATGCAGAGTCATCTACTCTACTCATATTTTTATTTGCAATTTGTTCCAATATAGTTACAATATCGTAACGATATAAGAACATACATATGGCTATCAATCAGATACAAAAAATCCGTGAAAAACTCGATCTCTATGGGAAGATATTCGTTCCAAGGGAAGTACTCGATAAGCTCATAGTGAAGTTTGCTCCGAGCTACAGTATCAGTGATCTCTGTAGGAAAAAGGTCACCTCTCCTCTCAAGAGATGAGGGGATATTTATCTGAACAACCTCAGTCGTGATATCCAAGATCCATATCAGACAGCTCGTCTCTATTTCGACGGTGATACCTACGCATTCGGTGGTCTCGGTATATATGCGAGCTATGGGTACTCGACGCAAGTAGTTGAGTGGTATACAGTATACAATACTCGAGTATCAGGTGAGAGGATCATCGGAAGTGCCAAGTTCATATGTATCAAACAACGAGAGAGTTTTTTTTATGGTATCACAACGGGGTCCAACACATTCTGAGAATACCAGATGTTCTCTCGAGAGAGAGCATTGATACAGATGATTCGAGAATGAAAGATATGGAGAGTAATCCCAGAAAATATCAATCGCAAGAAGCTCATCAATCTCGCAAAACAATACGCATCCAAAAAAATATATAATACAATCTCATTGCTATGTTCATCTGAAAAATAAACACATTCCTGTCACAATATGGGGATATTTCTCGAGAGAATTTTATCAAGATCTTAAAAATTTCGAATGGGAAAAAATTTGATCGATTCAAATTCGAAAAAGATTTCCTCCTCACACTCATCCTCATCAGGTTCTGAGAACAATATGGAGATCTCGTATTCAAGGGATGAACCTGTCTGAATAAGGTATATTTTCCCTATTTTCGCCTGAGTGAGGATCTCGACTTCGTCCTCGATGTGGATCTCGGTCGGATGGCACGCAAAGCACTCCTGAAGAAATATGAGCAAAATTTTGTCCAAGATCTCACCATACTCGGACTGATACTCCGAGAAGAGCGGACAAAATATGATGAATATCGGCTCGCCATGTTTACATTTGAGTATCGATCGAATATCGATGACTCACTCCAGACGATCAAGATCGATATATCCCTGAAGGGAAAACGAGCACTCCCTCCGAAGCCAGGAAAAATCCAATCAATATTTGTCGATACAATATACGAAGAGCCTCTTTTTGCTCAAGAGCATACCATCTCATGTATCGACCTCACGGAGTCGCTTGCCGAGAAGATGCGAGCTGCACTGACGAGGCGGGAGCCTGCGATTCGAGATTTTTTTGATATCTGGTATGTACGGGAGTTTACTGATTTTGACTTTGGGAGTGATGTATTCCGATCACTGGTCGCTATCAAGCTCAGAGAAGTCGAGTATTCCTATACTATTGATGACAATAGAGAATTCCTCCAAAGACAGATCCTCACTGATCTGCGACCCATTCTCACCGAAGATTATGGATTTGATTTTCAGGACATATATGACTTCGTTCTCTCGCATAAGGTGACTACTATGCAACCATAGCCAATAGTCGCCTCCCTGAGGTTGCTCTTGCAAAGAGCTATTTTGTGAGTCGGATTTTTTACCGAGCATACATTCGAATCTCATACTATCCTCACTTCCTCCTCACCCACTCCTCGAGCTCTTGTACACTTTCTATGGAGAATTTTGTATTTTTCTCTGCAGAGAGGACTCGGATCCAGATAGGGATGAGCCCGACAGGGGAGTGCTCGAGGTGGTCACGCAGATCGAGGAGATCTGACTTGGTCCAGTAGGCTGGGATATCGATGAAGTAACGAGGATCTACTGGTTCTCCTGGGTCTATAAGAATCGTTCTCAGGGTTCCATTCTGATTGCGAGCGATCTGTTTCTCCGCCTTTTTTCCCGCGAATTCATGGAACTGTGAGATGGAAAATGATTTGATAGATCCTGCGGGTTCACGCTTCTTTCCGAAGGCTCACCCCGGTGAGATCGATATCTCATCACGCTCAGTATCGAAACGGAGTCGACCATCGACGACGACGATCATGTCTTCGATCACTTTTTTCTCATAGGCTTCATAGTCACGAGGGAAGATGACGAGCTTGAAGTCGAACCCCACACTCTCGACCGTTGCCATGAGCATCATCCCACCCGATTTTGTCTGTATCTTGCGGACATCATGCACGAGTCCGATGAGGGTCGCGAAGATAGATTCTTCCTTCACTTTTTCTATTGCCATATGCTGTAGCTCTTCTGCTTGGGTCGGAACAGAGGTATCATCTGGATCTATCGGAGCGGGAGAGTTTAAATTCTCGTCATCGCGATCCCGAGTACTCGGGAGTGGCGATCCAGTAGTTTCAGAAATATAGATTGCTTCACCCCCCAGTGGGATTCCTCTCCTCGTTTCACTCGGATTCACCTTTTCCTTCGCAATGACAGAAACCGATTCTGCCAATTCTACCCCTTCTGGTATTTCTACCAATTCTACCAATTCTCTCGAATTTTTCTTCTCGATCCAATCAGAGATCACTCCGATATTTTTCGATTTTGCACGGACGAATTCCTCGATCCCCTCGAGGGGATGACCCGATACAGGATATCCGATGATGGATTTCTCACCTTTCATCCGCTCCTCGAAGGACATCGGAAGGGCGGATTCGAGCTCGAAGTGCGCTGCGACTCATCCACCATGATCCCCAGTATCGAAGAGTCCCATCTGAGAGGTTTCTTTTTTGGCTTCGATCTCCTTCTGATACGCGCTCATCTTCACAACCGAGGCAAGCAGGCGAGCGCGATCACCGAAGGCATCGAGCGCACCAGAATAGATGAGTGATTCGAGAGATTTCTTATTGATCACATCACTCCCAGTCCGCTCGATAAAATCATAGATCGTATCGAATGGTCGCACGTTCACGGCTTCTCGAATCGTCTGGACAGGACCATCTCCGAGGCCCTTGATCGCCTGGAGTCCGAACCTGATATGTCCAGCATCGATGAATGTGAAGTGCCGATGAGACTCATTCACATCTGGAGGGAGGACCTCGACTCACTTCGCACGTGCCTCTTCGATCTCGAGTCGTATACGATCGGTATCTTCAGCATCCGATATCATGAGCGCCGTCATGGACTCAGTCGGATAGTATGTCTTCATGTAAGCCGTCTGATATGCGATCATCGAGTAGCATGCAGCATGTGACTTATTGAATCCATAACCCGCGAATGGCTCGATAATCTCATCGAATATATAGATAGCGAGTTTCTCTGGATGTCCCTGGGTCTGTGCTGCATCGATGAATTTTCCTCGTTGTTCCATAAGGAGTTCATATTTTTTCTTTCCGATCGCTCGACGGAGGATATCAGCCTCTCCGAGAGAAAATCCTGCAAAAGCCTGGACAAGCTGCATGATCTGTTCCTGATAGACGGCAATTCCATAGGTCGGCTTCAGGATAGACTCGAGCGATGGATGAGGATATTCGACCTTTTTTCGGCCGTATTTCCGATCGATAAATTCTGGAATATACTGGAGCGGTCCTGGTCGATAAAGCGAGACCATAGCGATAAGATCCTCGAATGATGAGGGCTTCAGATCCTTCAGGTAGCGGCGCATTCCCGCAGATTCGAACTGGAATACTCCAGTCATATCTCCCTCACCGAAGAGTGCGAGTACTTTCGGATCCTCATA
>JAYVLL010000030.1:0-4255 GCA_043759495.1 Candidatus Altimarinota bacterium | reverse complement strand
CCTGAGATCATCTACAAGGATGCCTATTCGCCGAGAGAACTCCTCGCCTGAGTCAAGAATACGAATCCATGAACCAGCTTCTCACTCGTGCCATATGAGAATCGTATCATCATCCCCCGTATCGGGAAAAATATACCGCTCGTCGATATCTTTGTCGATCTCCATCCGAATTATGAGTCCATGCATGAGACCTTCATGGAAGAGCTCAAGAAGGGAGTCGTCCGATATCCTGGAACCGCGAAGCCAGGTGAAGTCGGGAATGTGTTCATCTTCGGACATTCATCGAACTATCCATGGGTACAGAGCCAGTACAATGATGTGTTCTCACTCCTCGATCAGCTCCAGGCAGGTGATGAGATCATCATCTACTACTATCAGAAGCAATACACATATAGAGTCACGGATCGAGCCACCGTGAAGCCTGGAGATATCGACACACTCAGAAAAAGAGATCAGACCAAAAAAGAACTCTCCCTCATGACCTGCTGGCCTGTATGAACGACGCTCGAACGACTGATCATATTCGCTGAACTCGTCGAGAAACCATAAATACCATGAATTCTACTATCTCTCGTTTCCCATACATCCTCGATAATATCTCCCTGGCTGCACCAGGACTCCTCGAGATGATACTCGGTAGCCTCTCTGTGCTCATGTTGTGTATCGCCTGTAGGTACCTCCTTCTCTATAGTTATGGATTGAGTATATTTCTCTCAGAAAAACGGAAGTTCGAGAACAAGAAACATATCCTCTGAGATCTCATCCTCATGAAGGATATCCAGACAGAACTCGAGTCAGAGATCGAGAAATCTATGCTCAAATCGACATTTCAGTAGTCTCTCGGTAGAATCTATTTCATAATAGTGACTCTACATACCATTTTTTGGAACCTTGTAATAGTCGAGGAGGTATTTCGCGATCTGCGAAAAGAGTGCAGAGGAGGTCGTCTCAGAATAGACAGAAGTACGTGGTCGATTCAGTGAAACGATGAGAACAAATTTTGGATTATTCGCAGGAGCAAATCCTCCATATGAAGTGATCGTATGTCAGAGATCTGTTCCTATGATACGATTTTCATATCATCCCTTGAGTGGGATCTGGGATGTTCCAGTCTTTCCTGCGAGTGTATATCCTGCTACTCACCCTTTTTTCGCGAATCCATTTCTCACGCCATCGACGAGCATAGCAATCACTTTTTTGGCTGTTTCTTCGCGGATCACTCGACGTATTGGAGAGGGGATAGAATCGAGTTTTTTCCCATCAGGATATTGTATCGACTCGACGATATATGGCTGCATATAGACGCCTCCATTGGCGATCACAGAATATGCTGCAGCCATCTGTATGAGACTTGCATTGATTCCCTGGCCAAATGACATCGTAAAAAACTGCGTTCTGGACCACTTCTCATATGGGGTAATCTGAGCATATGCTTCTCCATCGAGAGTGATACTCGACTTGGCTCAGAATCCGAATTCTCGGATATATTTATCGAAGAGTGATGGTCATATCTTTTGGATGATGTCGATCATACCGACATTGCATGACCAGTTCAGTGCATGGATATAGCTATGCCTTCCTGTACATTCTCTCGCAACATTCGATATTCGTGACTTCGATGATCCATAGTCGAGTTCGACATATCCCTTATCATAATACGTATCCTCTGGATTGATCTCACCAGAATCAATTCCGATCGCCACGGTAACTGCTTTGAATACCGATCCCGGTTCATAGAGTGAAGTGACGGTATCATTCACATAGACTCCTGCACCGAACTTATTTTTGTACATGTATTTTGGTACAACTGGAAACTGGATCTCATTCTCTGTTGCGAGTCTGAGATTGAGCCGTTTGCCATCGACATTCGAAAAAAATGTCCCACTCTGCGTATCGACGACATAGAGATTCACACCAAAGAGATCTGCTGTAGGATTGGGATATTTGAGACTATTCACTCGCTCGATCTCATAGACATCCGTGAAGTTATTGGGATCATACTCTGGGTAATTCGCCATCGCTATAATCGCTCCAGTCTTTGGATTCATGATGATGACACTTCCCTTATTCGCGCGAAATGACTCTACTGCATGGGCGAGAAATGTCGAAACTTGTTTCTGGATATTTCTATCGATCGTGAGGGTGATATCGACTCCATTTTTGAGCGTTATCAGTTCTTTCGACAGATATCCTCCGATCGGTCGTCCTCCACTATCCTTGGTCACGAGCTGTGTAGGACTCTCAGATTGGAGTATCTCATCATAGTATCACTCGATACCGTATTTCCCTTTTCCTTCACCATCGACGAATCCTGTTATCTGCCCTCCGATCGTCTTCTCTGGATAGTATCGGATGAGATTATCATCGATCTTCAGGAAATAATAGATGGAATCTTCTCTGGAGAGCACTTTACTCGAGAGGGCGAGTTTCTCCGCATTGATCCTCTTTGTTATGAGATCTCGGGTACTCACACTCATCTTTCGTATGATTTCGAGATGTCGTTTCTTTCGGATTTCAAATTTTGGTTCGAGTTCCTCTCGACTCTTTTCGAGCATTACCATGAGACGCGAGATGAGCGATGTTCGATCAGTCACCTTGACAGGATTCATGTAGAGATTATTGGCGATAAAGTACAGTGAATCTTCTTGCCAATTGTCTATCGTCTGTATCACGCTCTCTGGAAGTGCCTGCGCGATCTCTACGCTCTCGATAGGTGAGTCCATCTTCGTTCAGAGATGCAGTCGAATCTTCTCCTTCATCTGCGTCACGGTCATATCCTTGGTATCTGTGAGATTCTCGCGAAGGTAGCCCCCCATATTTTTCAGACATTCAGATGAGTTCTTGCAGAATTCATCGAAGACCACATCTGAGAGAAAGGTGAGGAGCTTATCTCGTGAGCCAGTTTGTGTAGGATCTATAGAGAGATTTCCGAGATTGGTCGATACTGCCATGGCACCATGAAATGACTCATCCGATGAATACACGGTACCACGTGATGATGGATTTTTGAGGATCATAGTCTGCTGGTCCTTCGCCTTCGCAGAATAGAAATCATACTCCAGTATCGTATAGCGAAATGTCGTGATCATGAGAAATATCACATACCCGACACCTATATACCAGATGATCGACGTCCGATCTAGGGATCGGAAATATCGATGTATGAAGAAGATGCTCTGTTCGAAAAAAGAATGCATGGAAAGTGAAAAAAATAAGAAAGGAATCTTATTATCGACTTGACGTGGATATATGAAAATCACGAAATTTCGCAAAAAGCTCAAGTGTCGCTGTAGAAGTAAGGATAGTTATATTGATATTTTTCTGATTTGCGATACATCGGAGGATATCGAGATTACGGATGCGTGATGGATATTGATAGTCCTCATCTCAGAATGCATCCTCGATATAGTAGATATGCGAGTAACACGAGAGATTATAGTAAAGAAGTCTCCGAGTTCAAACGAAAATAGGGATATTCCCCTCATAGGCATCGATCCAGGATTTTGCCTTTTGCACTGGACTGGATTCCGCTGCTATGGAACGTATATCATCTCGTTTCTCGAGAAATGAGTAGAGAAAATAATCATCAGGAAAGAGGATGACACTTCCTGGGATAGTGTACTCCGAGAGATACGTACCCGAGAATGGGTGGTCTTTCGCATGGATAATCGAGTATACGGCTCATGAGTCACTATACTTCTCACCTGGCATGAGAACATAGTTCCGCTTCTCGAGTCTCGTCATCAGTGGAGCGGGGAGCATCATCTTCAGAACTCGGTGTATCGGTATGAGGTATCGTTGCGCGAGGAGCAATATCACCTGTATCTGGTATGGCGCAATGAGCCTAACTGATGCGATCACGCGCTCGATAGGCCTGATACTATCATGACCCTCTCGGTGCTCATCTGTTCTCGATATTTCGACGATAATCCCCTGATCCACTGTCTTACCAAATGGTATCTCGACGAGTCATCAGAGTACGATACCCGCTTCCCAGAGTGGAGGGACACTATAGGTAAACGGAGTGATCGAAAGAGAGTGCGAAAATGGAATAACAGCAATATACATAAAAAATCTCTCGTATTATACGAGAGAGAAGGTGGAATACAAACTAAAGTCCGAGTGATTTTTTGAGAGCTTCAGCCTTGAGCGCATCTTCACTTGCTTTTGCATTGGCTTTTTCTTCTTCTATGTAGATATCCTTCAGTTGTTCCCACTCATTCTGCGCCTTGATGAGGAGTCACTTGATGATCTC
>JAYVLL010000029.1:0-5871 GCA_043759495.1 Candidatus Altimarinota bacterium | reverse complement strand
GTAGATACTCATCGAAGCATCGAGAGTTTGAGAGTGCATTTGTAGTTAGCGCATATTGACCCATATGCGTTGTAAAATGTATCGAACGTCAGAAGCGCTCCAGTATTAGTTATGCCAAGGCGGGTAGTGAGTCGTCTTTCACTGGCATCGATCTCATATCATCGAAAAATATTTGTTTCTCCACTCGCAAAGAGGGAATTCCCTGTGGAGGTGAAGGTCCACATGATAACTCCTGAGTTATTTATCGCTGTATTGATCCCAGTGCTTGTCTGAGTCGATTCTACCTTTGGTATACGAAAAAAGAAGTGAAAATCGTTTGAAGTCATTCCTGACGGTATTACGAGCTGGACGGGATCACCGAGACCGATGAGATTCCAGTTACGATCATAGGGACTATTGCCATTTCATGCAAGTGGTATGCTGGTACCACCTGTGATGGCGGTGAGGCTACTTCCAGTATTGATAGTATCTCAGTAAGTACTATTCGAGATCATCCATGGTGTATATTTATCCACTCATCCAGTATAGAGGGATTGTTCTATGATCCCCAGAGCATTGTAGTATGCGACATTCGAGTTCTCGATTCCCTCACTCGCCTTCGCGAAACTGAGGAGTTTTTCGAGAAATGTCGTACTCATAATCGTGAGGATGACGAGGACGATGAGGGCAATGAGCACTGCGGAACCACGAGTATTTTTCTTGAGAAGTGTAGTCATAGTGGGAATTTAGTCAGTAGTCTGATCTTCGAGATTGATCGTAGTAGAGATAGTGATCGTCGGGTCATCATTTCGGATGATGGATCGCCTCTTCCATCCAAATCCTATCGTGATCTGCATGCGGACATAGGGATGGATAAATGGGCTAATGAAGCCGGTCGTTCCACTGATGTCATCGAGCGCATTCCAGGAATACCATGGATTTTTCTGCGGATAGATGAAGAATCTGATACTTTTCACATTGATATAGTCAGGAAAGAGATCGACCCAGTCAGCATCATCTCCAAATGAGAGTGTTCCATATCCCGTCGGGAGTACTTTCCCAGAACACCGCCAGTCGATATCACAGACCCAAGTGTCTATTACACCATTAAATGCTCCATTGCTTCATCCGACTACACCATCATGATTCCATCCGATATCTTTCCCGTCCAGTCGAAGCATCTGCACATTCCCGAGACAGCCACTGCCTGTTGCCATGGTACATATAAATCCTGAAGGAGCATTTGGATCGACCTTATAATTCCATCGGAAGAGGACTCGTTTCTTTTTGAGTGTATTGATGAGATAGAGTTCCGACATAGGATTCACGACGACGATCGGCCCATTCCCGAGCTCTATATCGTCATCATCGCCGGTGATGCCATTATACCCATCCTCATCTCCGAGGACAAAAGGAGCATCATCATCCTGATTGCCATTGTAGTCTGTGAACTGGAGTCGGTATTCTCCGAATCGCTGCAGTGTACCCGAGAGGCTTCCATTGCTGGTATTGTGATGAGTGAGACATCCACCAGTACCCATAAATGATGCTACACCACTTCGACAGTAGTAGACACCACTTCCATAATCATTCCCTGCTCAGGCCAATGGCACTCATCATGATCCATAGTTCCCGAATAGTGTCGGTGTCGTATAGTGACCATTTGTTATCCCGGTTCATACGACAGTCCTTCATCAATACTCTTCATAGTCTATCGTTCCACCTTCCTTGATAGTGGTTGCGAGTTTCTCACTGAAGAAATAGAGTTCTTCGAGAAGAGAGACTCTCTGAGTATTTTTGATCCTCGTGATACCGATATTCGCTACAGAGTCGAAGACACTGATCATGATCATCGCAAAAATCGTCATGGATATCATGAGTTCGAAGAGCGTGAATCCATACTGATGTCGTAGAAGGAAGGTTCGCATAGGATTATTTCTTTCTAAATAAGGACATGATCGGCACAAAGAGCGCGCGACCTATTTTGATACCTGATGGAAAATCACGGAAACTTTTCGGTCATGTCTGGAGGATGAGGTGGATCGTGGCATAGAGTGGATTGATTTTTTCTGAACTGGGTGATGGCTTCTGAGAAAAGAGCCCGACGAGTCAAGAGATCGATCAGAGAAAGAGGTGAGCGAGAAATCTGAGAAAGATGATAATCGAGTTTGTGTCGAGATTTCACATATGAGACTTGAAAAAACGAAGCTTATGAGTACAAAGTTGGAAGAAATTATTCTCTTCTATGGATTATATTCGGAATTCAAAAAATCGAAAACTAAAAACGCAAGTCACTGCCTTTTTCTCTCGAATCGCTTTCGGATGAAAACGACTCGATATCTCTGGAAAGGTCATTATGCTCTGTAATGGTATTCTCATACTCTCACTCTTCTTTCCGTGGATACATATGCGTTTTCGTGATGGAAATGATGTGATGTTCTCAGCCTTCTCTGGATATACCGGAGGCATAGGATTCAGTATTCTCTTTGGGTGCTTTTGGATCGCATTCTTTCTTTTTTCTCATGAGAAAAAAGAAAGAATGCGATCCTTTATGCCCTTTCGACTCTCTGATGCACAGGCAATCGTATTTATCGACTCCATCATCCTGACGGCGCTGATACAGCTCGTATTTATCTCACTCCAGTATACGCAGATTGCGATCAACTGAGTCAATCTCGGTACAGGATTTATCCTCGCACTCACTGCAACACTCCTGATCCTTCTGAGCTCACTCTTTTTTTCGAGGAGCGAAAAAGAATCTCATATCGCGATGAGCTATCTCGATAAAAAAGATCAGGACTTTATCGGAGACTATCAGGATATCCTCGATGGCAAACATCCTGGAAAGAAAAAGAAAGAGACGAATATGACCCTTCCGTTCTAAGAGAAATAATCATTCCACTATCGTGCCTTTCTGAGATATTTTGACGCCTGATTCCAGAAAATTACTTGACTTTACCAGGAAACCAATAATATGTTTTATATCGTCATATAATATATCCATATTGCAATTGACACATTTATCCCAAAAACACTAACTGTCTACTATTTATGTCTACCGCCACTGCCTTTGATGTTAATGGTATCTTCCATACTATTCTCAATTCTCTTGCTGAGAAAGAAAGAACCGTTATTTCGAGAAGAATAGGGCTCGCAGGAGAGAGAGAGACACTTCAGGAAATCGGGGATACCTATGGGATCACTCGCGAGCGAGTCCGACAGATAGAGGATGTCGGGATCAAAAAAATCGGCCGTATCATGCGCTCGAGCCCTCTCATGAGGCTCCAGGAATCAGGTGAGAAGATACTGAAGATGCACGGGGGAGTGATGACGCGAGATCGCCTTATCAGCGCTATTATAGCTGATATAGGATTTCATGGAGTGATCAATGAGAACATCATCGATGTGTTGCTTCAGGCAGATTTCAACCTCCAACGCTCTAAGCCACAACTCGGAACGAGGACATACTATCACTTCCCAGAAATACAGAAAAAGGTCATAGAATCCATCCATAAGGAAGCCGTCAAGATCCTCAAGAAAAAAGGAGATATTATCGAAAATAGCCCATTCTATGAGATGATCAAGATCAATCTCTTCTCACAGTTCGGGAAAGTCGAATCCGTCATGATCGATTCTGTTGTCGATATCTATCTCGATCTCGTCAAGGGTGAAGAGAAATTCGTCGGTCTCGAAAAGTGGAAGATCCTCAATCCATCGACCCTCAAAGATAAGGCAATCTATGTTCTGAAAAAGACAAAAGAACCAATGCACTTTCTCGATATCGCACACGCGATCACTGAGTATTTTCTCGAACCGGTGAAGATCTCGACGATCCATAATGAGCTCATTCGGAACGAAGAATTTGTCCTCATCGGTCGAGGCATCTACGTGCTCAAAGAATGGGGATACAAAGATGGAACGGTACTCGATGTGATACTCGATATATTCCATAAGGCTAAGACACCACTTTCTACGGAAGAGATCACCTCAAGAGTGCTCAAGGTGAGAAAAGTCAAGACTACGACGATCTATATGAATCTCCAGAATAAGAAATATATAGAACGAGTCGGACGAAATCTCTACCAGTCAAAATAGTCTATACAGACAAAAAATCCCATGTACAGTGGGATTTTTTGTCTTCTCTTACGCAATCAGATATACTCATGTATAATATTACTGTCTACTGCATGTATGGAACCAACGCTCTTTATCGGATGTATTCTCTCCCTCTTGCTTGGCTGATTGATCGGTGCGGAACGTGAACTCCCATGGTGATGAACCAAGACTGGAGAGGCAACATGATTCTGATGAATACGATCCTATGCCTCGATCGCACTTCTCGGTGCTATAGGAGTATGGCTCGATAGCCTCCATCCGGGAACGTATTTCTGGAGCATCTTCTGAGCTATTGGCTCTACCGTATTGATCATAGCATCCTATACATATTCCTCATTCCAGAAGGGAAAATTCTGAGTGACGAGTGAGTATGCAGCATTCATCACCTATAGTATCGGTATGATCACGATGTTATGACACTATTCGACGGCTGTTATCCTCTCGATTCTCCTCCTCTTGCTTCTCGCATCGAAGGAGTATTTTGCTCGACTCAAAACTCGATTCTCCAGAACAGAACTCTGAGATACACTGAAGTTCAGTGTCATAGCCCTCGTCATACTCCCACTCCTCCCGAGAGATAAGTATTCGATCATGGATATGGTGAACTGGCTCTATCAGGGAACGATGAATATGACACATCCGATTCTCCAGGCGGATTTCTTTAGTCCCTATGGCATCTGGCTCTTTGTCGTCGTCATGACAGGAGTAGAGTATGCAGGATTCATCCTCTCGAAGATGATAGGAGATACGGGTGGGATCATCGCATCAGGTACGATAGGTGGACTCATCTCCTCGACCGCCACCACTGTGGCTATGACCCGAAAGAGCCGAGAACATCCTGAGCATAAGAACTCATACGTCGTGGCGACACTGCTCTCTTCCTGTGTGATGTTTCTCAGGGTCATGATCGTCGCCACATATATTTATTTTGCTATATTAGCCAATATCTGGTTTCCAGCATCGGTGATGTTCCTCTGACTCGTCGGGGCTGCAGGATATTATTATTACCAGGCGAGAAATGAATCACTCTCACCAGCACAAGTAGAGGGAGAGAAGAAATATGAAAGCCCATTTCAGATGATCCCCGCACTCCAATTCGCAGGACTCATCGTATTGATAAAGTTCATCTCAGAACTCTGAAAAATCTATCAGGATATCATCCCACTTGAGATCTCGAGCTATGCTATAGGACTTATCTCTGGACTCGCTGATGTCGATGGGGTGAATTTCATATATTCGACCGGTGCGAAGGCAGGGGAGATCCCACTCAGTATCGCGACGACGACGATTATCATTGCGGTTATATCGAACAATATCGTCAAGGCCAGTATTGCCTATCGATTCTGAGAAAGAGGCTTCGGAAAAAAAGTCATCACAGGATTTGGTATTAGTATCATCCTCGGACTCATATCACTCATTCTACTGCACAGCCTCTAATCATCGGGCAAATGACCGCTGAAGTTCCCCGATAAGATATTCCCGCGAAGGTATTTTTCCAAGAGTATCGATTCATTTCGAAATATCGAGAATTGGCATCTGGATGAGTCTCTTGGCTCCTGGGAGGAGAGTCTCTGATGTGAGATATTCCCATATGGCTCATGTTCGCAGTGTATCGAGTATATCCTGCATTCCAGACCCACTCTCGAGTGACTTCGCGACGATCGAGGATCGCAGTGTATCGAGTGCAGGAGTCTCCCTGAGCGCGAGGATGCGTTGGTAATATGATCAGAGTGTACCAGATGAGTATCACATGAGAGACTGTTCATCACCGAGCGC
>JAYVLL010000028.1:0-2142 GCA_043759495.1 Candidatus Altimarinota bacterium | reverse complement strand
TATGTTCTTCGATGATGTTACCATCGTTATCTTCGATTTTCTCTATAGTGTAGAGTTGTTTTTTGAGACCGTTATTCGCAAAAATAGAATATGCCTGCCTCATCTCAATTGGCTTCGCCTCAGCAGTACCGATGGCGAGAGGGGCTCCATACCCATAGTTTTCTTTGAGACTAGAGATACCGAGTCATTTTGCATATTTGATGATCGCTTCTTCTTGTCCAGCAAGATAGTACATCTTGATTGCTGGGATATTGCGAGAGTAGTCGAGAGCAGTCTCGAGTGACATCACTCCCTTGAACTGACGATCATAGTTATCAGGTTTCCACTTTCCGAATGATATCGGCCCGTCAGTCACTGGGCTCGCTGCTCCGATCGGATTTTTCGATATAGCGAGCGAGTAGACTATCGGCTTGAACGATGATCCAGGCTGACGGATCGCTGTGACCATATTGTTGTTACCACCATGTTCCTGATCGAAATAATCGGGTCCCCCGACCATCGAGAGGAGACGACCACTCACATTGTCCATACTCACGAGAGCCGCACTACTAGCCCCATATTGAGCAATATTGATAGCGACTTGCTTGCGTACGGCCTCTTCGGCATATTCTTGGAGCTTGGGATCGATGGTTGTGTAGACCTTGAGTCCACTCGTCACATCGATATCTTTACCATATTTGGTTTCGAGGTATTCTTTGATATACATCACGAAATATGGATACTTGATATTCTCACTATATTTTTTGAATTCGAATTCGATACCATCGTAGAGTATTTTCTGGAATATATCACCATCTATCTTGCCATCCTCGAGCATCTGTACGGCAACGAAGTCCTTGCGACCGATTGTATATTCTATCGTATAGAGTCAAGTGAGTTCTCATGAGCTCACATTCCCAGTGATCGCGATGTTCCCAACGAAGTCGAGGACTCGATCAAAACCTAGATCAAGACAACCCTTACTATCTGGAGTGAATGCCTGATTCTTGATAGCATCAGTCCGTACTCCACAGACGGTGAGAGCATTGTCACTACGCTCCATGGTCATACCAGAGAGATATGACTTGAATCCAGTATAGATAGGCGCATAGGTCTTGCGATCTTCGATCGAGATGAGTGTCTGACTATTTGTTGGATCTCACTGTGGATAGATATCGAGCTTGCCCATGAGACGATCACGGTGGAGGTATGGCGAGTAGTAGGTTGGTCACTTCGGGAGTGATGCGAGGATCGTTGCCCCGAGTGGGCCGACATCTTTTGCACTTTTACCAAAATAGGTACGAGAGGCCTCCTCGACGCCATTTGCATTGTAGCCGAAAGAGAATGCATTGAAGTACATTTCGAGAATTTTATCTTTGGAATAGGTTTTGTTGAGCTGATAGGAGAGGTACATCTCTTGGAGTTTTCGCTTGATAGATCGTTCATTTGTCAGGAGAGTATTCTTGATGAGCTGTTGTGAGATAGTTGAGGTACCCTTGACTGTATCATTGGATCCCATCACATATTTGGCTCCAGCACGCACGAGTCCAGTCAGATCGATACCAGGATTCTCGAAAAATGTCCTATCCTCAGTACTCACGATTGCATCCTTGAGAGACTGAGATATTGCGTCAGAGGCTACATAGGTTCGCTTGCCATCCTTGAATAGACTATAGATCACGCCTCCATCCTTGTCATAGATAGTAGTGCTCTCACGGAAGTAGTCACCACTCTCGAGTGACTCGATGGCTGGAGCTCCTCTCAGGAAAGCTCCCCAGAGAATCAACATCCCAAGGGCCCCAATGAGTACGAGTACACCAAAAACTCGCAGGAGTATATGTCTTTTGCTCGTTGTATAGAAATAAGTCTTCATCGTATCGATGGGGGTTTTTTTGCTCCCTGTTCGGGATACTATATGTTTGATTCGTGGTTCTTGCATGATTATTGTTATGAAAAATTAGAGATTTTCCCATTCACCTGGGGTAGGAAGTTGTGGTTTTGTGGCTGGAATTTTCATGACTGGGACTTTGGATCCTGATGATTGAGTTTGTTTTGTTGGATTGGTGGTGGTCTGTTTTTTCTCTCATGAGACAGTCGTACCAGAGAGGGTCGGAGTCTCGATCTTCGGGAGGTATGAGACAGGATCTGCGAAGGTAAAAAATT
>JAYVLL010000027.1:0-11460 GCA_043759495.1 Candidatus Altimarinota bacterium | reverse complement strand
TCCTTAAGTAGTTCTTTTGTAGGAGATCCTAATATTTTGATCGAAATTATATCTTTTTATAAACCAGCGTTTCCAAATGAACGTGATTATCGTGAGTATAACTTAGATTGAAATGGTGTACGCTGTTTGGATGATATATTTTGAAGAGATAGATTAATCTCAGATTACAAATTTAATCATCAGGTTTGTATACAGGGACTATTTGGATGAAGTATTATTTATCATGATAGATATGTTTATGAGACTAATAATAGATACTATATGATTGATATAAGAAAATGATTCCAGAAAAAACTATCACCCGCAGTTCAAGCTATTGTAAATACTTTCCTACAAAATATTAAGTTCTCCCTATCTTCATTGTAGTATCTTTATTTTCTTTCATTTGCAAT
The DNA here is from genome assembly GCA_043759495.1 of Candidatus Altimarinota bacterium. GTDB lineage: Bacteria > Patescibacteriota > Gracilibacteria > BD1-5 > UBA2023 > STC-74. Next base: position 11,068 of record JAYVLL010000027.1, on the reverse strand, counting down.
GTACATCCTCTCCTATATCCCAGAAACCATTACCTCCAGAAAAAAGTGTCTCATCATGCTCCATGGGGTATGATCGAATGAATCTGATCTCTTTGCCCTGAAGGAAAGATTTGGAGATGAAGTTATGATCTTCTCACTTCGATGACCATTCATACTCTGACAGGATCGTTTCGCATGGTATCCAGTTGATTTCTCGAGCGGGAACCCAGTGTACAAAACACAGGATCTTGAGATTGGATATAGAGAAATAGTGACTTGCATCGATGAAGTGAAGTCGAAGTATGATATTTCCTCAGAGAATATTTTTCTCCTCGGATTCAGCCAGTGAGCGATCATGTCCTTCTATACGCTCTGGCGATCACCAGAGAAGATCTGAGGGATTATCGCACTCTCAGGAAGACTTCTCGATGAGATCGATACGGATACGGTCGATCCAGATGATTATGAGGGAAAACGAGTATTTATCGGACATGGGGTGGATGATACAGTGATCCCAGTGACGGCTACTGGTCCGACGAGCCTCTTTGCTCGAAAACTCGGAATCGAGCCGACAATGAAGTTCTATCCGATAGGTCATACGATCGCTCCTGATGAGATAGCGGATATCCGAACATGGCTCGGATAAAAAATTGACTTCCACCATTTTCTCTATATATTCCAAGCATGCTTCTCTCAAAACGCCTCATCACGTGGTCAGGATTCGTTCCTACTCTATCCGCATAACGGGCTGTTTTGAGTATCTCAACACCCGTTTTTCGGGTGTTTTTTTTATTCGTATCTAATTTCTATGCATACTATTTTTCTCTCATTCGGCTCAAATCTCGGAGATAGAATCACATATATTCATCAAGCATTAGATCTTTTGGCTGATTCTGGAATAATATCCGATCCGGTATCATCCAGTTATTTTCGATCTACTCCAGTTAATGCCCCATGAGATTTCTACATCAATATAGTTATTCGAGGGCATACAGCCTATACTCCACAGAAGCTCCTTCAGGAAATCTTGAGGATAGAGAAACTCTGTGATCGGAAGAGATATGCCCACCATAATATGCGTACCATTGATATAGATATTCTCATCTACGACGGAGAAACCATCGAAACCAGTGACCTCATTCTCCCTCATCCTCGAATGCAGGATCGATGATTTGTGATGATTCCACTTCTAGAGATAGAGAAAAATATAGAAAGATATTTTACTAAAACTATTCTTCCAGATCAAGAGTATCTCGCTCAAGGTATCGAGAAACTCTCTGGAAGAGAGATTCAGTGGAAATGAAAATATGCAACTATGGGTATTCTGAATACCGCACCAGACTCATTTTATGATGGATGAAATTATATGCAATTAGATACAGCACTTGAGAAAATATGAGTCATGATTCAGGAAGGAGCTGATATCATAGATATAGGATGACAGAGCACACGTCCTGGGCATACTCCCATATCACCTCAAGAAGAATTATCGCGTATACAAGAGATCCTTCCAGAATTCAGAAAGAAATTTCCTCATACTCCACTGAGTATTGATACATTCTACCGTGAAACTGCAGAATTTGCCATCGAATATTGAGTCGATATTATCAATGATATCTCTGCAAAACTCATGTATAATAGGGAATTCATGGAGAGATGCATCCAGTCAAGGTGCACATATGTTCTCATGTCAACGGATCATGATATTACGAGCATACAGTGATTTTTTGAGACTTCGATTGCACACCTCCGATCCATCTGAATGCAAAAAGTTATTCTTGATCCATGATTTGGTTTCTGAAAGTCACAATCAGAAAACTATACGATACTCTCGAATCTTTTACAACTTCAGGAGTTATCATTCCCAATTATGGTATGAATATCACGAAAAAGTATGATATATAAAACACTTTGAATTCAGGTAGAGGAAGCATTGAACGGAACTACGGCCTTGCATATGCTTTCACTCTTGCATGGCGCACAGATATTGCGCGCTCATGACGTTCGGGAGTGTCGAGAAACGATAACACTCTTTAATTATTTTCAGTTACAGAAAGATCATGAATAGTACTTACCAAAATATCCTCAAACAGTTTTTCCACTCTGAAACGACGAATGACTATACACTCGAAAAAATCACCCGTGCCTGTACCTTTTTTGGCAATCCGCAAGATTCCTTTCTGTCGATCCATATAGCAGGAACCAATGGAAAGGGAAGTGTTTCGAAAATGATTTTTCAAATCTTGAAAGAGTCTGGAAAGAGTGTCTGAGTCTATACGAGTCCACACAATATCGATATCCGTGAACGCTTCGAGACGGCGAATTGTTGAACAGAGCAAGATTTCTCCACTTCTCCGCCGTGGCGGATTCGGTCGAAATGACAAATTGGTCTATATTCTGTCATATCGACAGAATCCCGAGCACTCGGGATGACGAGATATCCTGCCCTGACTGTACCGTCAAGTGATGGACTTATTTCTGAAGATCGATTCGTCTCCTATGTTGAACAGATTGTTGCCTATGGATGAGGGCTCTCGTACTATGAGAAGTGTGTGCTTCTCGCTTTTCTCTACTTCCGTGATGTCGGGTGCGAATATGCAGTGATCGAGGTGGGTATGGGTGGCAGGCTCGATGCAACCAATATCATTATGCCAATTCTCTCTGTTATCACGAGTATTTCCTATGATCATATGGAATTCCTCGGGAATACACTCGAGGCAATCGCATATGAGAAGTGAGGCATTATCAAACCAGAAGTTCCCGTGATCCTCTATGGTCCGAATCCGACTCTCGTATCCATCGCAGAGAAACAACATGCTCCCATCATCTTCCCTGAGCTACGAACAGTCATCACGAATATGCTCGGGGAACACCAGATCTCGAATGCTCGGATTGCCTACGAGGCGGGGATATTTCTCGGGATCGAGGAAGAAACGATAGAAAATGCTCTCCTCCATGTTGATCATCATGGACGACTCGAGTATCTCAGCGAAAATTTCCTCATCGATGGGGCACATAATGAAGATGGCATGAGGAAATTACAGATATATCTTGATGCTCTGCACTCCCGTCATTGCGAGGTACGAAGCAATCCATGCTCTGTATTCAAGAATGATAAGGATTGAAAATGGGATGAAATCATCTACTCTTTCAATCTCAAAGAAGGAAAACATGCTTCGCTCGTACTCGATATTTTTCCAGAAATAAGAGACTGGAATATCATTGCTTCGAAGGGTTTCAAGGTATCGGATGCTCGGAAAATGGCTCAAGAAGTGAAAGAATCATGAAAAAACGTTTCTATCCTCACCCCAGAAGCACTCTTCGATGCAGTAGAAAAAAATCCGAGAACTTTATTTGTGGTTTTTGGGAGTCTCTATATGATGGGAGAGTTCCTCTGAAAATAATTTTCTCCTATGCAAAAACCTACTCCATGATCCCGCTGGTGTCACTATAGTTCATATAACCATTTTCAAATGAAAACATATACTACATTTTTTATTGTAGGATTACTCCTTTCCATATCATCCTGTTCGTTGTCACAGTGAGATTCTCAACCTGGAACAATCAAAGACGCTTGATACTACGATAGCCTCAGAGAAGAGTGTCAGTCAGGTACTTGAGATGTATCTTCTTGTATACAGGATGTAGAGTATGGTGAAGAGAATCGATACAGAAAACCAGATGCCTTAAAATGTCCCGAGAATATGGAAATCGACCCATTTGGATTTGACTGGTGTTGACCTCTAGTATTTACTCTCAGTGAAAATACACGAGATTATGGAAGTGGATTCTCGATATCTCAGACCCTGGAGAAGACTGATATATTGTATAGTGACAATAGAATATATACGATCGATCATATTGATTTCGCGCGTCAGAGTAACACCGCAGGTGATGATCTATATAATTCATATGGACAATGTAGTCTCCTGAGTAATTGGGAGAGGACAAATGATCCGATAAATAGAAGCATATTCATACAATCTCTTCGTGATGATCAGATAAAAAGATGCACAAGAGAATACATCTATAAGTCATTCTGATATAACTTTTTCGAAAATACGGGTGCCTCGATTTCTCTATGAGATAATATGTGGATATATGAAACCGATACTCAGAAGTTACACGCAATCCCATACATTAGTGGCTGATTATGATGAGATATTTTTCGTTCGAAGCAGTATATCTTTTTTATAGGATCTTCCAGTGTTTCACTATTTTCGAAAGATTGGAACTATTTAGGAATTGTCTATTTCGAAGGAGATTTTAACCCTACGATGACAATCGATACGGGATCTTGAGATGACATGAGAGAGGATAGATACCTGTATGCAAAACCCATCAAACTCGTTGAGAAAGATGATGGTAATATTGATATTACTTTTAAGAATGGAAAATGAGAAGAGGTGATTCAGAAAATTATCCTGAATGGTGATTTTCCTCCTTATCAACAAAAATCTCAGATCATCACTGAGGCATCAGAAATAGGGAAATGGGTACCGGCAAAAGAGCTTGAAGAATGGGAACAAAATGAAAGAGTACCGTTACCAGTAGCACACTGTGATATATCTTGAAACTGTGTAGCTGGAAATCCTCCTGATAAAAACAGTTTAGAAAAGTTTGAAGTTCAATTTCCTCATCACGATGCACTCGCCTACTTTCGAGATAAGGCAGGTTTTTATTCATTATCGTATAGAAAAAATAATGATAGACCAAGCTTCAATGTCTTAAAAAAGATACCAGATCTTATAGTAGTTGATGGTTATATATTTGAATATGATAGTAAAAATATTCTTGCATTTGGCTGAATACCACTCTCAGATGCAAAAAATATCCAAATACGAGATGATTTTCTGATAGATTCGAAAAATGTATGGAATGACTCTATAAGATTGGCTACATTTGATCAAGTAAAAGACGCAGATCCCAAGACATTTCGTCCACTGACAAACGTAGGTGGAGATTGGTCAGAGTGAGAATATATGATCGATAAGAATCATTGTTATTGGTTTGGATGGGATAAAGAAAATGATAATGGAGTAGCCTACCATATTATTATCAATTGCAATCCATCCAAACTCAAATACCTTGGATGAGATCAGGCTACAGATTGAGTATATAGGTTTAGTGGATGAATAATGATTTCTTCATGAACAAACCTACTACAGTCACTATATCGCTAAAAATCCAATGACGAATATGCAAAAACCGATTCCATGATCCCATTGGCGACACTACAAATCCACAGGAGGCGATAATCATACCTATGAAGTCATCAGTATTGCTGTCCACTCTGAGACGAGTGAACCCATGGTACTCTATCGACCACTCTATTCTGTTGCGCCTGATTCATGGGCATATGGGTATGAGTTCGTGACGAGACCACTTTCTCTCTGGTATGATATCGTCGAGTATGAATGACGACAGATCCAGCGTTTCATAGAAATTACCCAATAGTGAATTTTCTCTTCCAAAAGTTGTGATTATTTATATAATCGATCCGTATCACACTTTACTGTCTCTGACTCTCGTCTGTGATTGGTTGGATAGTGTAAATGGTATTTATATTTGAAATAATCAACAGATTGAATGTTCAATATATTCATGCAGATTTGACTCACTTGATTTACTGTCTGAGGTTTTCTTTTCACGAGTCTGAAAATGCCAGAATATGGACTCGTACTTACTCTTATTGCTCAAATATTCTGGCTTTATAGTGCATGGAAATCCTGAAAAGAGGCACATCAATGGGGAATATTTATCACCACTATCTTCATTACATGTATAGTTACCTATGGTGTCATAAATTACTGGTTTTTCTAATTTATAATTCATAATTTTTCATTCACAATTATTCATATGTCCTATCCTACTACCTGGAATCTCGCTCGATACTTCTATACTGGACTTGATGATCCACGATTCCTTACAGCCATCGAAAACATCCTTCCCGTTACAAAGGCTTTTTCTGAAAAATATGCTTCTCGATTCGCTCGATTCACCCAGCCTGATGAGATCCTTGAGTTTTATGCTGACTATACACGACTCTCTCATGAGATGGCTACCCCGAGTTATTTCCTCTTCTATCGGTCCTCCCTGGATACTCAGGATCTCGAAGTGACGAAAAAAATGGGGGAAGTTGACTATATCTATACAGAAGCATCGAATCTTCTCTTGTTTGTCGCACAGGGATGGAAAGAGATCGGACTCGAGAAAATCCTCGAATGGTCACGTGAGCCGAAGCTTGCTCGGTTCAAAAATGATCTCGTGTCGACCGCTGATGGGATCAAGTATATTCTCGGCGAGTGAGAAGAGTATGTCCTGAACCTAAAGTCCCGTCCACTCTGACTTGCTGGATCACTCCATGATGAGCTCACGGGTTCATATGAATTCACCATGAATATCCAGGGAGAAGAGAAGAAAATGACCGAAGAAGAGGTCAGGAGTTACCGACAGCATACGGATAGAAGTATACGAGAGGAGGCTTATAGGTCGCTTCGTCGAGTGTACAATTCGAAACAGAATCAGATCGCACTCGGAAATATCTATACCTCGATTGTGAAGGACTGGAGTACCGAGATCCAGATGCGGAAGTATGGAGAGAATGTTATGGCACAACGCAATCTCTCAGAAGAGATGGACGATGAAGTGGTCGATATGCTTCTCTCGGAAGTACAGAAAGCCTATCCGATCTATGCACGATTCCTCCGCGCGAAGGCGAAGATGCTCGGACTCGTAAGCCCTCTTTTGAAAGAGGGTGCTGAGTGAAGCGAGGCGGGAGATTTTCCGAAAACAGGAAATCCTCAGTCTTCCGCTTTGCTCCAGAGAGCTCCTTTCAAAAAGGAGCCTAACGAAACATTTTCTGTCTGGGACACTGGTGCTCCACTCGGTTCCGTGGACAAGGACTTCACTTTCGAAGAGGCATATGATCTCCATCTCTCGGTCATGAAGGACTTCGACGCAGATTTCTATAAATATTCGAAACAGATGATCGAAGAGGAGCGGATCGATGTCTTTCCACGTGCAGGGAAGCGTGGATGAGCCTTCGCGAGCTATCGAAAGGATGATCCATCATTCGTCCTCCTGAACTTCACTGGCAAGCTCCGTGATGTCTCGACGATCTCTCATGAGCTCGGACATGCGATCCATGGTCACCTCTCTCAGGTGCAAGAAGCACCTGTATACGATTCACCGCTATCGATGGCAGAGACTGCTTCGATATTCGCTGAGATGCTTCTCGGTGAGAAGGTGAAGTCCCTCGTTTCTCAGGATGAGTATAGAGAATATCTCAATGAACGACTCGGTGATATCTTTGCCACGATTTTCCGTCAGGTGAACTATGTGACCTTCGAACGTCAGGTACATGAAGAGATCCATAGCGGAGCCGAGCTCACCTACAAGGAACTCAATACTCTCTGGCGAGCTGAACAGGAGAAGCTCTATGGTGGATCAGTCCAGTTCGATGTGCCTGCCGAGGATGAGTCAGGTTGGTCGATGATCCCGCATATCTATCATACGCCGTTCTACTGCTATGCGTACGCCTTCGGGAATCTCCTCACCTTTGCCCTCTATAACAAGGTCCACACGGAAAAAACCCTCTCCGTCGAAGACTACAAGGACATCCTCCGCGCCTGAGGCTCTGAGCGTCCACGTGATCTCCTCGGTCGCTATGGGATCGATATCGCCTCCCCTGAGTTCTATCAGGCAGGGATACGGGAAGTGGAGAGGATGGTGGAGGAGTTTGAGAACTTGATTTAGTTTTGATTTATCGGTGTATTTTCATATTATCATCTCATGACACAGCTACAAAACATAACTTCAAAATTTTTATCAAGTAATCTGAAGAGGAAACTGTCAGCATACGGTATTTCACATTTTGCAATATTTGGTTCTTATGCTCGATCGGAGGCTACTAAAGAGAGTGATCTCGATGTAGTGTTGGATCTCCTCCCAAAAAATAATATCACTCTCTGAACGCTTGAAGAGATAGAACATCTTCTCAAGGAAGAACTCTCTATCCCAAGAGTTGATTTTATCATGAGGCGATCTATGAATCCGAGATTGAAACCCTATATAGAGAAGGACATTGTAACACTCTTTTAGTATGCAAAAAAATCCACTTTTCTATGAATGAGAAATACTCGATTCGATAGAGAAAATCAGAGAATACATAGGAAAAATGACCTTTGAGGAATTTGTACTCGATGAGAAAACCTTCGATGCCTGTTGTATGAAGCTCCAACATATCGGAGAATGTGGCATCCAGCTCGCGAAAATAGTCGAGAAAGATTATAAAAATATACCATTTAACCAAATGTCAGGATTCCGAAATCAGATATCGCATGACTATGCGGGTATCGATGATATGATCATATGGAATACGATACAAATCTCGCTTCCAGAATTGAAAAATGCTCTTGTAGAATAGTGTCTGGGAAGTAGAGAGGATGGTGGAGGAGTTTGAGGGGTTGGTTTAATTCTAATCATTAAATAATGAGAAACCTTATCCTTTCTAGAAATGTTAATACCGTTTTTCTTCTAAGTATGTTTTCAGTCTTCTTTTTGTTATTACTATCTCCTGCGCTTGTTGATTTAGTTGTCTACATCAAATATCATATCCCGAAATCCGAGATGTCACTTTGCTGTACAGAATACTCAAATGTAATTCAATATGTAGGGCTAACACTATACTTTCTTCTCTTGAGTTTAGTTTTTATTTTTTTTATTCTTAAAAAATACAGAGTTTCTTTTCAGACAAAAGGATACTATGGATTTCAGGTAGGTATAAATATTTTTATCACTAACATTCTATATATCTTTTCTTTAATGATGAGTGATATTACATATGATAGTGGTTGACCATTCTGAATGCTTGATCCTGTTGGATTCTTAATATATATACTATCAGCCCTCATATTCTTGATTTTTAGTTTTGTATATTCTATAAAGCTACGTAGTCTCAAAACTTGAGTTCTTTTAATCTGCTTATTTGTATTTTCTCTATGAAGTATGTGAGTATATTTAGCTATTTTTCTTATTATAGATTATATTATTACTTTCTTCCTAGATCATTACAAAAAACTTTCCGAGAATTTATAGAATGTCTACCCCTCTCTTCTCTCCATTCGCGAATGTGCTTCCATTTCTCTCTGGTATTCCAGAGAAATACTGGAAGAGTGGGGCAGTGCCAGGTGGATCGATTCTCATCACAGGGAAGCCTGCAGTCGATGATGAGTACCTCTATATGATGGTACATGCACCCACTCCATGAACCGTCTCATATACAGGGGGTAGTATGTATCCACAGTTTTCTGAGACGGCTCTCGGGAACCAATATACTGGACAGTGTGCGGCATTTGTGAAGGTGGTAGTCGACAAACGAAATCTCTCGACAGATAAGTGGCTCCCATGACAGAGCCTCATAGATTTCTGTCTCTCGCCCGAGAGTTTTCTCCCGTCATCGTATCAGTGACTGGTGATTGCTTGCTTCGATGGTCAGGCGAACTATGCACTCGCAGCTGCGAATCGTAAACATGTTGCCATACTCCTCGATATCGTTCGAGAGACCAAAGGGAAACCGAAGAGTATCACCGTGATCGATCAGAATTACTATAATTTCTTTCCCTATACTCAATATATGGGGAAGATCGCGAAGCATGTGATCCCATGGGGAACTCTGAACCAGAAATGAGTCGGATATGCGAGGAACTATTACATTGTCTCTATCTAATGAAAACCATACACCGTTCAGAAATTCCCGAAGACTACAGCTACTATCGTACCGGTTCGAGGGTATTTTATGAGTATTATCAGAGCTATTCTCGACTCATCCTCCATCGTATCGGGAAATGATATGAATTCATCCGAGCGGGAAAGATATTCGGGAATATATACTCTATCATCGCTGAGAAGATCGACAGAGAGCCGACACCAGAGGTCATTCGGTCTCTCGGGATGGATCATGGGATCATATTCTGGTGACCGATGCGAGTAGTAGAAAGGCCAAAATGATGGTTCAGAGTTCCGCGATTTCTCGTACAGTATTATGAATATCTCCACTCGACTCGGAGCGCCTTCTCTCTCCTTGACAGAGCTGATTATTGGATAAAGTGGTCAGCGAGTGCCCGAGCTCATCGGAGGAAAGTACTCGAACTTCAGATATCTGGAAGACTCACGATCGATCGAGATATGGATGGGAAGAAATACCTCGAGATATATGCGCAGACTGTCGTACCTGATCCACATAAGCGATATCTTCTCCAGTGGTGCGAGAGAGCATTTGCACAGTCGATGAGAGATTTTCGTATCTATATGGCTTCGATCGACGGTATTCCTCTCGCGGGTGCAGTATTTATCGATGAGGGGACGACGAGTGAGTACTTCACTTCGTTCTATGCGAGGGAGTCGCATCCATACCATCTCGGGATCGCGATCATGGATCGATGGTTTCTTGACTCATACGAGAAATGAATACAATACTGTGACCTCGACCATATGTGAGATCGATTCCAGTCACGGAGGTATGCAGGATATACGAAATTCAAGGAATCGATTGCGGATCATGACGTCTATTTCCATGATATGTGGGTGAAGTTTTTTTAGATATACTACCATTCTTATGTACAAAAATTATTCTCTCCTTTCTCGTTCCTATGACCTCCGCGGTATCTATGGCGTCGATATCGATGATGATTTCTTCTTCAGGCTTGGATTTGCGTTCGTACAGGTTACAGGAAACCATCGAATCGCTCTTGGCTATGACGCTCGACTGTCCTCATGAGCATTGAAAACTGCATTTACCCGATGAGTCAACCTTGCAGGAGCAACCATCATTGATATTGGTATGTGTAGTTCCGACATGCTTTCCTTTGCTACTTGTAACTCTGATGACATCGAGGCTGGAGTTATGATTACGGCATCACACAACCCAAAAGAATATAACGGAATGAAGTCACTGGCTCACTCAGGTGAACCGTATAATCTGAAAAAATATGGTCCAGCAATGGTGGAAATAATGGTGAATGGTGAATGGTGAATGGTGAATGGTGAAGTGGAAAAAATAGAACATCGAAACGTGCTTGAAGACTGG